>CAYGTQ010000005.1:11939-40070 GCA_964352915.1 uncultured Legionellales bacterium | reverse complement strand
TATCTAGGGTGGATGTTATTTGTCTGGGGAATTTTAAAATGGTCAAAAGTGCCTGTCGCATTGACCGTCATGTTGTACGCCGTAGGGGGCTGTTTTTATGTAGGATTTTTTTCACAAGCGACAGATTGGTCTATGGTCATAGCATGGGGTTTGGCAGTTCTAATTGTAGCTGTAGAGCGTTCTATGAATTGTTTAGTTAACCATGAAAAGCAAGCGCCTAAGCCGTTGGCTCAACCCAAAAATGGTGCGTGGCTTGGCGTGGATGAATATCAAAATCCGGTTTGTCTTTCCGATGAAGATGCTAATTTGCATACATTGATGATAGGCACCACAGGGGTTGGCAAGACCACCGCTATTGGCAGCGTGATTGAAAGCGCCATAGAGCGGCGCTGGCCTCTGTTTTATGTGGATGGAAAAGGTGATTTGGCTTTAGCCAGACGGGTCAAAGCTTACGCTGAGCGCAACCAAGTGCCTTTTTATCTCTTTTCTATGGTCGGAGAAAGCATAAAATACAACCCTATTGCATCAGGTGGCTACACTTCAAAAAAAGATCGCATTATTGAACTTAGGATCTGGTCTGAAGATCACTATCGTAAAGTTGCTGAAAGCTATCTACAAACCGTATTTCGTATTCTGCAAAAAGCGGAAGTTAATGTAGACTTGCGCACACTGGCACATTATCTTGATGTTGATGAGCTTTATCTTTTAGCACGTCATCTGGATGATGAAAGCCTGGCCCGTGAAGTAGACAAACTTTCAGATAAAAAACGTGATATTCAAAGCTTAATTGCAGAAATAGAAAATATGGCAGACAGTGAGATAGGTCATTTGTTTGATTGCAGTGGTGAGCATGCGTTGACACTAAAGCAAGCTTTCAGCGAGAAAGCTGTGGTCTACTTTTGCCTTCAGCCACTGGCATTTCCAGCTTATGCGACAACCCTTGGCAAGCTTATTATTAATGATATTAAACAGCTGGTATCAGAGCAGCTATGTCTGGATGACCATCAAAACCTATATGCTGTTTTTGATGAATTTTCGGTATTTGCAGGTGATCAAATAGTGCATTTAATTAATCAAGGAAGAAGTGCAGGTGTCCATGCAATTTTAGCCACACAGTCTTTGTCTGATATAGCGCGCCACGGTGGTCAGCCTTTGGTGGGGCAAATTTTAAATAATTGCAATAACTACATGATTCAACGTCAGAATAATCCAGAAGATGCCCAAATATTAGCAGACATCATTGGCAGCACACAGCACGTAGAGAGCAGCACGCAGATCACGTCTGAACAAAATGTCAGCAGCACCAGTGTGCGCTCATCGCGTAAGTATTGGGTACATCCTGATGACATCAAACGATTAGGCATTGGCCAAGCGCTGTTGGTTAATAAACGTAATTTTCGTGTACAACGTATGACTTTGCGCAGGAGCTTACCAATATGAGTATGACGCTTTACATATTTTGGAATGGGCTCCTGATCTATTGGGGACTTGGGCCTTTATTTCGTTGGTGGGTTGTGAACTTTCATCAACCTTATCATGAAGGGCATTGGTTGGTTGTTGTTATGTCTATATTAGTGCTTAGTATATTAGGTGCTTTGTCACCTGTGGCTGAATGGCTGATTAAATTCTATTTTGACCTTCGTCCACTTTCTCAAAAAGAGCAAAAGCATCTTGAGCCATTACTGCTTGTATGCCAACAACACATGCGTAATGACTGTAAGGTTTATGTGATCAATGCCCCATGGATAGATGTTCTTCCCTTAGGGCGGCGATTGCTGGTGGTCACCGACGGTGTGCTGACACTGGATATTACGACTCAGCATGCTTTGATGGCTCAGGGCTTGTGCCGCTTAAATTTAGGTGGTGGCCATTATACGGCCATAGCTTTTGCTGTAGGGATCTGGGGGGAAATGATGTGTGCTTGCATCCGAGCGTTGGCGCATGCTTGCATGGGGATTGGTGTCATGTTTATCTGGATAAAGCCTCTGGCGTGGTTTGGCTATGCTCTAAGTTATATCATAAGATCTTTACAAGGATTTATACGAAAATGGTTGCTGCGATCACAAAAAGGCTTATTTTTGAAAGCTGATAAAATGGCAGCAGATATAGGGTATGGTGAAACACTTAAGGTTTACTTACAAAATCAGGTGATGGCTTCTGTAGCAACTTTACCAGTATTATCGCCATTCATTGCGATGGCTCCAGCTGCGATGTTGCGGGTTGATCACCTGGATCGTGCTATTAAATAAATTGAGCTTTAATTACTGTTTTTTTCTTTAAACTTCCGCCGACCGTGAGAAGCTATGATGCCATGTGGCAGAATAAACTTGGACAAAAATGGGTTTTATGTTTTACTACAGCTCATTTGTATGACACCTGATTAAATGACCATGAAAAAAAATAAATGCTCATTGCTTTATTACACATTATCTTTGTTGTTGGCAGCAGCCACCGTTTATTTTAACATTTCTGTGCTTATAGATTTATCTCATCAAGTGGCCCATTATTTCATGGTCGTTTTGCGTTGGATTTGCCTTCCAATGATATTTCTATCGCTTTTAAAAGCGTCTACTCAGATTGAAAGTTCAAAAAAAACAGCCCACATGGTTTTAATGACCGTTCGATACACCATTGGCACAACATTAATGGCAACGATCATGGCGGTCATCATTTTTACAGCTCTGGGTTTATGGCAGCATACCCCTATTGTGCAAACAGAGCATGCAGTATTGGCCACGCAAGATAATTTATTTAATTACTGTTTTATGACCACGCTCATCGTATCATCGCTTATGGCCTGTTGGGTTGTGCGTAGCCAACAATCTACCAAAGCATACCTGCAAAAGATACTTGAAACACCTTATCAAAAGTGTATGAGCAGCATACATGGATTATTGCAATTAATACCTGTGATGGTGTGGGCTTTTGCTGTGGTTGTTTTGCTTGATGTTGAAAGATTACCTATAGATACATTGAGCGCTTATATGAGCTCTATAGTTATTGCAAATCTGCTGCAGGCATTATGTGTCTTGCCACTCATCTTAGTGTGGCACCATATCCCCGTGCTTAAAAATGCAAAAAAATTACTGCCTTCAATGACGGTCGCTTTTTGGGCGCGCTCATCAACAGCAGCTTTGCCGGCCACTTTTGCTTGTGCACAGCAGGCAAATATTAATAGAAATACAGCGGCTATGGTCTTGCCATTGTGCACCACCATTAATATGAATGCCTGTGCTGCTTTTATCATTACAACAGTCTTATTTTCAGCGGTTAATCATGGCGTGGTACTTTCTTGGGGAGATGTGCTGATATGGGTTATGGTTGCTACCCTCGCGGCTGTTGGTAATGCGGCGGTGCCTTTAGGCTGTTATGCCATGGCTGCCATACTCTTAACTCATATGCAGTGGTCTTTATATCTGCTGACGGCTATTTTGCCTTTTTACCTTATTTTAGATATGTTGGAAAGTGCTGTGAATGTCTGGTCTGATTTTTGTATCACGTTGATTGTTGATTGTAAGTATAAATATTTGTAAAGTTATTAAAAAAAATTCTGCTCAGATTGGCCATCGTTCAATGTGAGCAGGACTGAGTATGAGGTTCACCTATTGATGATATAAAGCAATGCAAACTAGGAAGATGATTTAATTTTCAGTGCCTACCTCTTTGGCGAGGTAGTGATTTTTAAGCTTAATGTAATGCTTAGCTGAGTAGGTTAAAAATTCAATTTCCTTATCTGTTAATTGGCGAATACGTTTAACTGGGGTGCCAAGCCACAAATAGCCAGATTGCAGTTTTTTTTGAGGGCCCACCAGGCTGCCTGCACCTACCATGGTCATAGGTGGTATAACAGCACCATCTAATAGGGTGGCTCGCATGCCTATCAGGCAGGTATCGCCTACCTCACAACCATGTAGCATCGCTAAATGGCCAATGGTGACGTGCTCGCCTATGATCAGAGGGTGTCCGCCGGGGTTGTAAGGACTGTTGTGGGTAACGTGCAGCACGGCCCCATCTTGGACATTGGTACCTGCGCCAATGCTTATACAATGAACATCACCGCGCACCACAGCTTGAGGCCAGATAGAGACGTCACTTTTCAGTTGAACTTTACCAATGACAGTGGCTTGTGTGTCAACGTAAGCGCTGGGATATATATCAGGAAAGTGGCCTTGATAAGGTCGAACAGACATGCGCTAAGTATACGTGATGAGCCATATTTTGGCAAACCCATGGTCAGCTCTGTGTGATTAAGTTATGATTGCTCGATGACTCAAACATCGTTGTCTTATAAAGAAGAGCAGCAACAGCTGCGTATCATTGTTTTGGTGGCATTAATTGGATTTGTTGGTATTGCTATGCCTTACCCTATTTTTGCGCCACTCATCTTGCAGCCCAATGCTGATGGCATTGTGCCTCTGGCTTGGTCTGATGGTTATCGGGGATTGATGTTTGGTGTAGCACTTGCTGTGTATCCATTAGGTCAAAGCATTGGCTCGCCTATCTTGGGGGCATGGTCCGATCGGGTTGGTCGGAAAAAAGTACTGATTTTCACTTTGATTGGCACCAGCTTTGGGTTTTTGTCAAGTGGCATTGCTTTATCCTATGGTTCATTCATATTATTGATTGTCAGTCGTTTTATAACAGGCTTGCTTGAAGGAAATGTTGCCATAGCACGAGCTATGGCAGCTGACTTAAAAACCATAGACAAGCATAAAAGTTTTGGATTCATCAACAGTGGCACTTGTATTGGTTATATCATTGGACCATTAATGGGTGGTTTTTTATCCGATAAAAGTTTTGTTACCTGGTTCAGTGATGCGTTGGCTTTCTATGTGGCATCATTTGTCACTGTGTTGGCAGTGGTTTTATCAGCACGCTATCTTAAAGAAACTCACAACGATCGTAGCTTCGCCAAACCTCTGGTGATGAACCCTTATGATCAGTTTAAAGAGCTGTGTCAAATGAGTTCTGTCAGACTCCCTTTGTTAACTTTGGCGGTCTTCTACCTGGCAGTTGATTTATATTATTGCTTTGGCTCAGCATTTTTAACCCATCATTGGGGTATGAATGCATCCCAAATTGCTGTTTATGCGGTGGTGTTGTCCATTGGGTTGACCATAGGATTTGGTTGGTTGGCTTATCATGCTGCGCAATATTGGTCTTCTGAGAAAATTATCCGAGCTGCGTTGCTGCTTGCCTCTTTTTTGCTGTTCTGTCTGGTGCTTACCACACAAGCTTTGTTGGCTATGTTTTGGTTTTTTGTTATTGGTCTGACAATTGGTGTTGCGGGCACACATTTGGTGGTTGCATTATCTGATTCAGCTTCTGAACATATACAAGGGGAAGTGATGGGTGTGCATCAAAGTTTGCGCGTCCTGGGAGAAGGTGTGTTATGTTTGTTGGGCGGTGGATTACTCGTATGGTCTGTGAATGCCCCCATATGGTCCAGTGCGGTAATATTTTTGTTTTCCTGTATATTTTATAGCCACTGCGCTCGCCGGGACAGAGTGAGCCAGTAGGTTGCTTTGAGTTGGGGGAACTTAGTTGGTTGGCCACTTGCTGTTTATTGTGCTCTAGCTTGGGCTATAATTAAGACAGTAACCAACCATTACATGACCCAGAAGGAATGTCACATGTCACGACTTGATACCCGAGGATTACCCGTATTTTCCAAACTCAATATCCATGAAGTGCCTGAGCAGGTAGCTGCATTGGTAGCTTATCTGGAGACAACACTTGATGATCTTTTATCTGCCACCGATCAGTATACCTGGGATAATCTGCTGGCACCCCTTGAAGAGGCAGAGGATGAGCTCGACCGCTATTGGTCTCCTGTCTCGCATTTACATTCGGTGATGAACAGTGAAGAACTGCGTTTTGCTTATAAGGCAGGACTGGATCATATCGTCGCTTGGCACACCAAGCTCAGTCAGCATGAAGGTTTGTATCATGCTGTTAAAACAATCATGCGAGACGATCATGGTGAGCTCAATGAAGCCCAGCGTGCTCATTTAGAGCATTGCTTGCGTGACTTTCGCTTATCGGGCGTGGCGTTAAGTTCTGAGAAAAAACAACAGTATCAGATGTTACAAAAATCTTTGACACAGCTGAGCACACAATTTGAAGACAATGTTTTGGATGCCACACAATCTTGGCATATGTGCATTGAAGATGAAAACCATTTGGATGGGATCCCAAACCATGCTAAGCAATTGGCGCAAGAGTCGGCGCAAGAAAAAGGCCTTTCAGGTTGGTTGTTCAACTTAGAATTTCCAAGTTACATCGCTATCATGCGTTATGCTAAGCGCAGGGAGCTAAGAGAGCAATTGTATCGAGCTTATACCACGCGTGCTTCTGATCAGGGACCACAAGCTGGTCAATACGATAACAGTGTTGTGATGGATGAGCTGCTGGAACGTCGTTATGAACTGGCGCAACTGCTTGGTTTTGACAGTTATGCAGAATTGTCATTAGCGACTAAGATAGCGCATGATCCAAAACAAGTGATAAATTTTTTACAAGGTTTATTAGATAAAGGTAAGGCACAAGCTGAAAAAGAATTTTCTGAGCTTGAAGCTTTCGCTAAAAATGATGGCATCGACGAGCTGAGTCCTTGGGATTTAGAATTTTATCGAGAGCTGTATCGCAAAACACATTTTAACTTGTCTCAAGAAGACTTACGCGCTTATTTTCCAAAGGACAAAGTTTTGCAAGGCTTGTTTTCCGTGCTTGGTAAGCTCTATGGGATCCGTGTTGAGATTGAGCCTGATCAAGATGTTTGGCATGAGGATGTGGATGTTTTTAGCCTTTATGATGGTCATGGCACTTTACGTGGTCAAATCATATGTGATCTGTACGCGCGCGCTAAAAAGCGTGGGGGCGCTTGGATGGATGAGTGCCGGGTCCGCCGGCGTTTCCTTGACAACACATTACAAAACCCTGTGGCGTATTTGACTTGCAACTTCTCAAAACCAAGCAAAGATATGCCAGCTCTGTTCACGCATGATGAAGTGGTGACGTTGTTTCATGAGTTTGGGCATTGCCTGCACCATGTGTTAACTCAAGTGGAAGTAGCAGGCGTTTCTGGCATCAATGGTGTGCCTTGGGATGGGGTTGAGTTACCCAGTCAGTTTTTTGAAAATTGGTGTTGGCATCAATCTTCCATGGATATGATTTCAGGGCATTATGAAACGGGCGAGCCTTTGCCTTCTCATCTTTTTGATAAGCTGCAAAAAAGCAAACACTTTCATTCAGCTTTGCATATGCTCAGACAAATTGAGTTGGCTTTGTTTGATTTCAGACTGCATCTGGATTACAAACCAGGTGAGAAAGGGTTTATTCAGCGTGTATTGAATGAAGTGCGTGAGCAAGTCTCAGTTTTCAAAGTGCCGGAGTTCGTGCGCTTCCAGCACAGCTTTTCACACATTTTTGCAGGAGGTTATGCCGCAGGTTACTACAGTTACAAATGGGCTGAGCTTTTATCCTGCGATGCTTTTTCTTTATTTGAAGAAAAAGGTATCTTTGATCAGGAAACAGGGCAGTCGTTTTTACATAACATTCTTGAGGTAGGTGGATCTAAGGATCTTCAAGAGCAATTTGTAGCCTTCAGGGGGCGCGAGCCAAACATTGATGCCCTGCTCAGGCAAAATGGCATAGCTGTTGGCTGACAATATTCTATCTCGTCAGCCCGCTTGGGGCTTCCAAATCTATGTGATGTTCTTTTGCCAAAGCGCGAAGTTGGTCCAGACATTCTTGTGCCTGACCACTTACAGCCAGATCACTTACAGCCAGATCACTAATAATTTGTATGGTGTCGGAAAGTTTCGCTACCTTTGTGCATTCATAAAGAGCAGAAGTTAATAGAGGATCAGACTCTGATGTCGCAAATTGTTGTCTTATAGCTGTCATATTTTCAAAAAATTTATCAGAAGAAGCCAAGTCTGCTTCTTCTTCAGATATCTCTTCCGGTTCAAGGGTTTCTTCATCCAATGCTTCGATGACCCCCATCACAGGCTTCCATGTTTCTAATGGATTTAAGCCAGCTTCCATCATCCATGCGTGCTTTTCCAAAAAAACCTCGATGGCATCGAGAGCAGGGTTATCATCACTTAATTCATTTTCAGCAGTCTTTTGCAGGTTTATCAGTAAATCTTTCAGAGATTTTGAACTTGTCAATACTTGATGAGCTAATTTATTTTTAGCGTCGCTTGGGTCACTTCTTAGAATAGTTTTTCTTAATTCAGATAAATCGTGTTTTGCGGCACCTAAAGCTAAACCCTTAAGCTTATCATAAGCATCAGCCATGAGTTCAGCATAGGGTTCTATGCCATTTGTCGTGGCCTGTATGCTGCCAATTTTAGCTTGAATATCCTGGGTCAAAGCGAGCATGTCTTGCATGCTCAGTTCGGATGGCTGTATGATGACACTTGCTCGCTGAATCAAATCTGTTGCCGCTTCTTGCATGATGCGTTCGAGCATATCTTGGTGAGAGGAATTTCTTTCTGTAACATCGAGCTCAATACCTGAAATAACTCTGATTTCTCTTTGTGGCGCAAGCTTATCAGCAGCGAGCGATAATTTTTTGCTTAAATCATCCAGCTCTTGTGTAAGCCAAGCTTCATTACCTTGGGTGGCACCACCAAGAGCATCCATGGTTCTTCTAAACATCGCTAAACAGCCTTTTAAAAATATACCTATACTAAGTATAGCTGAAGCTGGCGGGCATGATTGTTTGAAATAAGTACATTTTGACTTTAATTTGGATTTTCAAGGCTTAGAGCACCAGCATCATCGTGATAAGCAAAGAGCTCGGCATAACGCCCCCAGTCAATGGCTGTTTTTAGTACTCGCTCAGATTCTTTCTCACTGAGATCATGACTCAGTGCATGGAGAATTTTATCTTTAGGCACTTTATGCTCATCATCTTCATCCAGAATACGTCGTATTTCTTTGGCCAGAGGGATGTGATTGATGAGCTGCCTGGCAAAGAGCTTTTTACGCTCTAAAATATCAGCGCCTATGTACTGTTTTCCAGCTTCAGTCAATTGAATATCACCGTGGGAGACTTGTGCAAATTTTAAAAGCTCCAGGGCCTCTGTGATGGGAAAAAGGTTATCCACATCCATCATTAAGGAATCAGCTAACTTGGGCAAATCAATGCTCGATTGGTTTTTAAATTCGCTGTCCATGGTTTCCATCAGGCCATTGAGCTCAGAAGGTGAAATATCGGGTAGGCGGTGGCCTATCCCAACAGGGCCTGACAAGGTGCTGTGCATGAATCGAGCTTTGTGGCTGGTGGTCATGAGCGTGTATATTTTATCAATGGTTTTAAGCAATTCAGGAGATTGTGCGCTGCGAGGGAAAGGTAGATCGATTTTCAATTCAGCACGCACATAGCCTGGGTTGTTGCCAAAAATTAACACACGGTTGGCAAGCATGGCCGCTTCTTCAATGTTGTGTGTGACCAGAAGCATGCCACGAATGTTGGTTTTTTGCTGTTGCCACAGATCGAGTAAATCGCTTTTTAAATTTTCAGCAGTCAGTACGTCCAAAGCCGAAAAAGGTTCATCCATAATCAGCAAGTCAGGATTCACCACCAAAGCGCGAGCAAAGCCAACCCGTTGGCGCATGCCGCCTGAAAGTTCTTTGGGGTAAGCTGATTCAAAACCATCCATACCGATGGTGTCAATGGCAGCAATCGCTCGCGTACGCCGCTCATCTTTAGGAACTCCCTGCGCTTCCAAGCCCAACTCTACATTTTGCAGAACGTTAAGCCATGGCAGCAGGGCGAAATGCTGGAATACCATACTGATCCCAGGTACAGGCTCTTTAATAAGTTTTTCTCGATAATAAATTTCGCCTGCTGAGGATGGGATAAGGCCTGCGATGATACGAAGTAAGGTGGATTTACCTGAGCCGGACTTGCCAAGCAGTGCAACGATTTCACCTTCGTGCAGCGTTAAATTGACATTTTCCAGGACAAAATTGTTGCTTTCCTGGCCTTTGTAGCTTTTATAGATATGTTTTGCTTGTATAAGTGCTGTCATATTTATCCTGCCAATTGGAATTTGCGCTCTGCCAACCGGTACAAAGGTTGCCACAAGATCCAGTTCAATACCAGTACGTAGCCACACATCACCGCGGTGCCCAGTGCAATACGATGAAAATCACCTATTGAGGTTTGTTGGGCTATGTAGGCGCCAAGGCCTGTAGCTATTAACGTGGTTTCACCCCAGGTGACCCATTCGGCAACGATGCTGGCATTCCAGGCGCCGCCTGCAGCTGTGATAGCTCCAGTGATGTAGTAAGGAAAGATGCCTGGTAGCATAAAGCGTTTCCACCATTGCCAGCCATGTACGCCGAAGTTGTTGACAGCGTGATAGAGATCTTTGGGCATAGCCATGGTGCCCGCAATGACATTAAATAAAATATACCATTGGCTGCCTAAAATCATCAGAGGCGTTATCCATATTTCAGTATTAAGCTGCCAACTGACAATCAACATCACCACCACGGGAAAAAATAGATTGGCAGGGAAAGAGGCTACGAATTGAATCAAGGGCTGTATACGATAAGCTATTTTAGGATGCATGCCAATCCACACGCCTATGGGTACCCATATGAGGGAGCTTATGATGATAAGAATCATCACACGTAGGCAAGTGATACCACCTAACCACAATGTCCAAAAAACATCGCTCATTTCAATGGCATGAATTAAGTAGTGCCACAATGTATAGCCGCTGTAGCCTACTAAGATTGTAAGAGAGGTATACCACAGCGCCGGGCTTAACCATGTATAGCGCTTGGTGTAGGATAAATTTGGCAAGTGGCCCCATGAACGTTTAAATATTCTGTGGTTGATAAAATATCCTGTGAGCATTGAGAACCCATTGACACAGTAGCGGAACAAACGTGTGCGCTGAAAAATATCCATAACCCACGAATTTTGAGCTTCTTCATTGTGATCGAAGTTAAATTTTTCAGACCAATACATTAAAGGGCGAAAGCACAGTTGATCGTAGAGTAAGATAATGATGAGCATGGTGATAATTGCGTAACCTACCGCTTGAAGGTTCGACTGCTCAATGGCTGTTGCAATGTAGGAACCAATGCCAGGCAAACGAATTTCTTGATTGGCTACAAAGATTGCTTCAGCTGCCACCACAAAAAACCAGCTGGCTGACATTGATATCATGACATTCCAAAGAAGGCTCGGCATGCAGCAAGGCACATCGATGCGCCAGAACCTTTGCCATTTTGACAAATGAAACATGGCTGCAGCTTCTTTTAATTCGTGAGGAATGGTTTTTAAAGTTTGATAAAAGCCGAGTGTAATGTTCCAGGCTTGTGAAGTAAAAATTGCAAAAATACAGGCACACTCAGGCCCTAGAAGGTTATTAGGAAAAAGTGCAATGAAGCCTACGAGCGTGATGGATAAAAAACTTAATACAGGCACAGATTGCAGGACATCGATGATAGGTAAAATCAGTTGTTCGGCACGTTTATTTTTAGCAGCCAAGGTGCCGACAATCAAAGTAAAGATTAATGATAGCGCCATAGCAATGGCCATGCGGGTGATGGTACGAATACCGTAGTGTGGCAAGTAGCTTGGATCAAGGGATATAGGCAGCATTTCGCCCAGTTCATAGGGTGTGGACATTTGTCGCGCCGCCATAGCCAGCGCCACCATGATGGCCATGAAGCACAGCAGTGCCAGCAGATCCCATCGATTGGGTAGCAGGTGAGATGCTTGATCTGAGCGCGATGTATAATAAAGTTTCGCCACCAGCTCTCCTTTAAATACCCAATCATACAAAATGGCTATGCCATATTTAGGGGGAGGCTGGGCTAAGCTTGATACTGGTAAAGTATCACCATACATCCCACGCCATGAATACATCATAATATCAAAGAGTTATACTTGTCAAGTTGGCTCGTAGTACAGGTCGAGCTACCGGTTGTTTACAAAAAGGCTGTAGCAGAAAAAATTGGTGCATCAAGCCCACTGTGTGCTGATGGCTGCCAGGAAGGTATTTTTGTCAAATGCTAGGGTGTGGTGCTGCACAACACCACACCACACCCTATACAAATTAACTTCTTGTAACGTAAATCCAATTGATGAAGAGCTCTTGATATGATGGAATCACCTAGGACGCTTCCATATCTCTTTTCATACTTGATGCATAATTCTGCCAAGGTAACACTCGGCTCAGCCAGCAACCACTATCACTTCACCTAAGCTTTATCCAGGCGGAGCGACGGCTGCCTCGGCCCAGAGACGGCTTATCTTCTCTTTGCTTCTTTAATCAACGTTTTAATCTACTTCAGCTGATCCCCAGATATTCAGCTGTTTTTAATTGGCTGTCCACTGATTTTCGTAAGACGCCAAAGCTTGTATCCGAAACGCCAATGACTAAACCATTTGTTTGCTACTCGATTATTAATTAGCCCGAATGGTAAAATGGCTCAATTAATAGGGGGAGTGCTGTCATGTCAAAAATATACAAAAGTAGTTAAAAGGGTTCAATCATAACGTAGTTGAGCTGTCCAAAATTGTGAAGAATTTTCTTCCAGAAGGACTTCACCATAAACCGTATCAATACATCACTGCTGCGGCAACAGGCATCCTACAAAGCGGTTTGATCAGGTCGAAATTGGCAAAGGCCTGGCGCTTATCAGGATTCACAAGCCAAACATGCTGGATATGGACTATGTTTAGGGGGGTGCTGCAACGACAAAGACAGATGTTTTTTTATAAAACAACAGCGCTTTGTTTCTACACGCCCCAAACGCGTCCTTTTTGGATTAAAATATTTGTTCAAGAAAGCAGACGTACATTTTGGCGAGCAATCATTATGAGTGAGTGTACTTGCGAGCTAGGCTAAGCATAAAGTTGTCATACTCAGCCCTAACTCTTAGATGTATGCGATATGCAGCCTAATCAAAGTGTATTAGAAAGAACGTTTGATCTGGATCTGGGCTGCATACTGGCGGTTAGCTGCTGGCGCATTGTTCCATTGGGCGCTCAACTCACTTTGCCAATCGGGTGCGAACTGCCATTGAATGCTTGAATGCAGTTTCATTTGTGTTGCGCGACCTTTGGGGGCAACCCACTGCGCAAAAGTGTCGGGCACAGTATCTGCTTTATAGCGAATTTGTTGAGCTTGGCCAAGCCATTGGCGATGACCTGATAGAGCCAGGTTCAATGCAATAGGTTGTTGGTTGATGCTGGTTTTCCAGTTAATTTGCCAGCCAAAACCAATTTGGCTTGAGGATTTGTTCTGATCTTGATACACCATGTTGGCTGGGAAGCCGCCGGACTCTTTAAAACCATTCACTTTAAGCATCTGATAATCAAGCTCTGCAAAAGGTCCTGTTTGTAATGATTTGTCAGCAATAAAATGGAAACCACTTCTTATATGAAAATCTGTGAAAAACCCTTGGGTATTACCGCGTGCCACCACGGAGCGATCGCCTAATTGGAATGTTCGGCGCATATCATTAAAATTGATCATACCCCATTGCAGTCCACCTTGAATAAAATAATTGGGCAAATGGTAGCGAGAGTTGAGCCCAGCGACGAGCCCTGTTGCTGAAAACTGCCCCAAATCATCAATACGGTGGTGGTTATTGACCAAGGATGCTGTTAAGCGCGTATGAGTTTGTGTTGAGTGATGAGCCAGCGCAAAAGACGCTACAGCAGGACTGGCATGACCTTTGCTGGCATGTGAGATGTTATTTCGGCTGTAGAGAGCGGAGAAGCCTGCCTGCCAGGACTTGTTGTTAAATCGATGCCAAGCAAAGTTGGGCTCGCGTGTCATTTGTAAAATGCTTTCAAGGTTTGAACTCAAATGTGCTGCAAAAACAGGGGAAGTTACCATGCTCTTTAATAAATCAGCCATAATTCTGTGGGCGCGTGACGTGGGATGGATGCCATCCCAGAACAGATTGGTTTCACAATTACCAGCCAGAGCACCAGCAGCACCCATGCCAGCATTGCAGGCATGGGTGACGTTGATAAAGCCATACAATTGTGGTCTGGCGATGACTTCATCCAGCAAGGTTTCAATATCCACTATCAGTACAGGTGTTTTTAAAGAGGGAAGCTGCTGGTAAAGGCGTTGGTTAAACAGCACCGATTCATTGGCTAATACGATACCACCTGCATTATTATGACGTGGCGTGCTTGAAAGTTTTGGTAAATTGAAGACAACTGGGTTTTTAGCACCAGCCAGCTGCAATAATTGAATTGATTGTATGACGTTATCAACAGCTACTGCATGCACCCCTGCTGCCGCACCTGGGTTTAAAATATCGTTGGCACCTGCCCATACTGTGTACAATGCTTTAGGATCCAGCTTTCGAGGCGAATTAAGGATGGTTTGCTTGATTTGATTTTCTAAAGCTGGGGTCAGGCCACCTAATGCCTGGATGAGCAGGTCAGAGCTTGGTAGAATGCTTTGATCGTAAAGCATATTTAAGATGGCTAATTTTGTTGGAGCGGTAGCAAATCCTGCATAAGCATAATTGGTGGTTTGGGGGGCGCGGCCCAGCTCGACCAGAGGAGGCCCTCCCGCTGCTACCCACTGCACAACCAAATCACCTCGAGAAGTATTTTGCGTACCCAGGCTCTGTGAAAAGTATTGCGCCCAAGTGAACTCATCGGTCACAGGCACCGGTGCTGCGAGCAATGCTGGTGCATTGCCTGAATCGGTTAGGCTGTCACCAAATGCATAAGTTTGGCTGTACATTTTAGGATAAAGCACAGTCCAACAGTGGGCCAAGGATAACGCCCAGAGATTTAAGACAGCAAAGGTCACCCATCCTAACTTGCGAGGAAAATAACTCATAGGCACTGGAAATCAACAATAAAGTTTCGGGAGTAAACCAGCCATGCAGCATGATTGCAAGAGAAAAGCAAAAAAATGGTCATTAAAAGGTCTGTAAAGGCACAAAATTAATCTTTGAGGCTTAAATCAAGCCAGCTGCAAAGTCGCAGTTGGGCTTGTTCAAGTCCTTGCTTGGTGCGCGCTGAAAACAATTGCCAAGATTCTCTCGGTAGCTCTTCGGCTATGATTCGAGCTTGCTTGTTTTGTTGTTGGCGCGACAATTTATCCGCTTTGGTTAAGAGTACGTAGATAGGAAGCTTGTGATGCTGACAAAAACCCAGCAGTTGATGGTCGTTTTCTGTGCAAGGATGTCGGCAGTCCATCATCAAAATGATGCCATTGAGGTTCTTTCTGCTCAATAAGTAGTCGGTTATCATAGGGCGCCATTGCAGCTGCTGGCTTTTTGCCACCTTGGCATAGCCATAACCTGGTAAATCAACAATGTAGCGTTCAGGCTGAACTCTGTAGCAGTTCAAAGACTGGGTGCGTCCTGGGGTTTTGCTGGTGTGAGCTAGGCGTGTTCTTCCCATAATGGCATTGATGGCACTGGATTTTCCAGCATTGGAGCGCCCAGCAAAGGCTACTTCAGCCAGGCTGTCTGTGGGTAAGTGCGTGTGATTAGGGGCACTTAAGCAATAGGTCGTATGTTGCAAGGATTGTGAAACCATATACAATGTATAGCTCTGGAATAATGGTTAAGTCAGCAGTGACAGATGGCGCATTATAGCAAACAAACCTGTCGGTGGATAAGAAAATAGGGAAAAGATCATGGCAGTAACCCAATGGCTTATAGCAATGGTGTTGTTAGCGGGCAATGTGTGGGCAGAACAGAGCGTGCAAGCAGCTGAAACTGACGCACAAGCGGTGCCTTCAGAGGTTTCAGAAGTTGAAGAAGAGGCTATTGTACCTAAGCATGCCAAACTCGAATTAGCTAAAACAAAGACGGTGACCTGCCAAGCTTGCCATGGCTCTGATGGTAACGGAGTGATACCGGAAATTCCTACTTTGGCTGGCCAAAATACCAAGTATTTGGTCAAGCAATTGAAGGATTATAAAGTAGCAACAGCCGATGGTAAGCTGGGTCGCTACGATCCCATCATGACGCCTTTGATGCAAACCATCACAGAGCAAGACATCAGCTTGATGGCTACTTTCTACAGTGAACAAAAGGTCAACATTCGTGCAGTCGATCCCAAATGGGTAGCACGCGGTGCTGAGCTTTATCGTGGGGGAGATGTTAAGAAAATGATCCCATCTTGTGGTGCATGCCATGAACCTGCCGGCAAAGGCAACGCACAAGCTGGCTTCCCCATGTTGTCAGGGCAGGATCCAAAATATGTCATTAAACAATTGAAAGCCTATCAGGCAGGTAAGCGCAAAAACGATCAAGCAAGCATCATGCAAGTGATTGCCCAGCGCATGAGCGAAGAGGATATTGAAGCAGTGGCGCATTATGTATCGGGGTTACATCAAGAATGAAGAATATAACTAAAAGAATTATTTTTTTTATGGGCCTAAGTCTTGCTGTCATCACATGGGCTCAAATGCCCTATAAAACACTGGATGCACCCTATCAGCACAATCAGGTGATGGAGTTCTTTTCATTCAGTTGTGGTGCATGCTATTTTATGGAAAAGGAGTTAACCGCTTGGCGCGCTAAGTTGCCTAAAGACGTGACTTTCAAGCGTATGCCACTTGTCTTTCAGAAAAGTTGGCGCAATCAGACCAAAGCGTTTTATATAGCTCAAAAACTGGGTATTGAAAAATCGTTCAGCAAAAATTTATTCAAAGCTGTTCATGACGATAAGAAGTCCAGCCATCAGATAGAAGATTTAAAAAAAATATTGTTGGACAGCGGTGCTGACGCAGATAAGTTGGATGTGGCATTTCAATCCATGATGCTTGATATTCAGCTCAAGCGCGATGAGGCTTTTATGACGAGACATCAATTGTTCGTATTGCCTACGCTGCTGGTGCATGGTCGCTATTTAATTACCTTGGATGGTCTTGATGAAACCAAGGGGCAGACCATGTTTTCTGTAGCTGATGATCTTTTAAAACATCCACCAAAGTCTTCCAGCTGATGTCAGTAGATATGACAGAGCTGCTGGACTCACTTAATGGCGAGCAAAGACAGGCTGTTGAAGCACCACCTTGTCATGGTTTGGTATTGGCAGGTGCAGGTAGTGGTAAAACACGCGTATTGGTGCATCGCATTGCTTACTTAATTCAAGTGCTGGGGCTTTCTCCACAACAAATACTGGCCGTGACTTTTACCAACAAAGCATCAGGTGAAATGCGCCACCGCATAGAGTCGTTGCTGGGTGTTTCTGTATCCAACATGTGGGTAGGTACGTTTCATAGCATAGCTCACCGTTTGTTGCGTGCTCATTGGCAACAAGCCAATCTTTCTCAGGATTTCCAGATCATTGATAGTGAAGATCAGTTGCGCATGGTTCGCCGCATTCTCAAAGCCTTAAATTTAGATGAACAGCAGTGGGCACCGAGAAAAGTACAGTGGTACATCAACGGTCAAAAAGATGAAGGCAAAAGACCTCACCAGCTGATAGCTGCGCCAGGTGATGTTTATACCAAGACACTGATTAAATTGTATGAGGCTTACGAGCAAGCTTGTCGCCAGGGCGATTTGGTGGATTTTTCAGAGCTCTTGTTGCGTGCACGCGAGCTTTGGTTGCAAAACCCAGATGTTCTTGAACAGTACCAATTGCGCTTTCAATATGTCTTGGTCGATGAGTTTCAAGATACCAACACAGTGCAGTATGCATGGCTTCAGCAGTTGGTTTCACCACAATCAGGCAATCATATGATGATTGTTGGTGATGACGATCAATCCATTTATGGTTGGCGCGGTGCACAAATTGAAAACATCCATCGCTTTTTGCGTGATTACCCTGATGCTTTGACTATTCGGTTAGAGCAAAACTATCGCTCGACGGGTACCATTTTGCAAGCATCCAATACGTTGATTGCCAACAATGGTATGCGGATGGGCAAGCAGCTGTGGAGCGCTGGGGAAGAGGGAGCTCCCATTGCTTTGTATGCCGCATTCAATGAAATTGATGAGGCAAGATTTGTGGTTGATCGCATCACACGCTGGTGTGAACAAGGTGGTAATCGTCGTGATGCAGCCGTGCTGTATCGATCCAATGCCCAATCAAGGGTGCTTGAAGAAGCTTTGATGCAGGCACAAATGCCTTATCGAGTGTATGGAGGGCTGCGCTTTTTTGAGAGAGCTGAAATTAAAGATGCACTGGCCTATCTTAGATTAACGGTTAATCGTGATGACGACACAGCCTTTGAGCGTGTGGTCAATCAACCTGCTCGTGGCATTGGTGGTCGCACCATGGTTTTACTCAGAGAAGGCGCAAGAGATGCGGGGCATTCCTTGTGGCAAGCAACGCAGCATTTGTTGGCTACCCAAAAGCTGCCCACCCGTACAATCAATGCATTACAGCAATTTATTGAACTTATTGAAAGCTTGGCTTCTCATGTAGCAGATGAATCGCTGGATAAGCAGACGGAGCATGTCATTCGCCACAGTGGTTTATGGGCGCATTACAGTGAACAAAAAGGGGAAAAAGCCCAAGCTCGTCTTGAGAATTTAGAAGAATTGATGAATGCGGCCAAACATTTTTCTCCCGACAATTTGGATGAGATGTCACCTTTACAAGCTTTTCTAAGCCATGCGGCTCTTGAGGCTGGCGAAGGGCAAGCAGATGCTTATCAGGATTGTGTGCAGTTGATGACATTGCACAGTGCTAAGGGCCTCGAGTTTCCTTTGGTGTTTTTGGTGGGCATGGAGGAAGGTTTGTTTCCTCATGCAATGTCTATTGATGAGCCCGGGCGTTTGGAAGAAGAACGGCGTTTATGTTATGTTGGGATGACAAGGGCGATGCAGCAATTGATCATGAGTTACGCTGAGGTCAGACGTCAATACGGCAAAGAAGAGCATCACAGACCATCACGGTTCATTGCAGAGCTGCCCGAAGAGTGTCTACAAGAGGTACGTCATCGCAGCACTTCTCGTTCATCCACAACGCCGGCAAGGCGACAGTCAAAGCCCATAGCAAGCACGATGATAAGACAACGGAGCTTGCAAGAGACGCGAGGGTTTGCCTTGGGTCAGCGAGTAGGGCATGCTAAATTTGGTGAAGGGGTGGTGTTGAATTTTGAAGGCAAAGGCGACAACACGCGGGTTGAAGTACAATTCTCTCGTTTTGGTGCCAAGTGGTTGGTGTTGGCCTATGCAGGGCTTGCTTCTGCGGAGTAGTACAGCTTGACTTCTTGGCTACAGGTGTTTAGCTTGCAATGTACAGTATAAAAAAAATTTACTAAGTTAGGGGATAATCGTGAAACAAAAATGGATAAATATCATCATTTTGGTCTTGATGTGGCCAATTTACTTGCATGCTGCCGACAAAACCAGCTTCAGCGATTCACAAAAAAGTGATTTACATCAACTATTTCATAACTATCTTTTAGAAAACCCTGAGGTCTTGGTAGAAGCCTCACGTGCTTTGCACCGTAAGCAGCAGGAGCAGATGTTGGCACGCGCTCAAGCGGCCATACCAGAGCATGCTGATGAGCTTTTTAATGCTAAAAGCCCAAGCATAGGCAAAGACAAAGCACCGATTTATGTGGTGGCATTTTTAGATTACCTTTGTGGTCACTGCAAAGGTATGACCCCTATTATCGATAAAGTGCTCAAAAATCATGACAATGTTCAGGTAATCTTTAAAGATTTTCCTATTTTTGGTGATTCATCACGTTTTGCAGCCAAGGCGGCTTTAGCGGCTGATTTGCAGGGCAAGTACTATGCGATGCACAAAGGTTTGATGGCAGCCAAAGCGCCTTTGGATAAAGATAAAGTGATGAGCGTGGCTAAAGCCGCTGGCATTGACACTGTGCGCTTGAGCAAAGATATGGAAAATGAGTCATTAGATAAGGCTCTCATGGATAACATGGCGTTGGCACAGGGCTTGAACATCATGGGCACACCTGCTTTTGTGGTGGCCAGCCATGTGGGTGATGAGAAAGCTATGAAAACTTTCTTTGTACCAGGTGCTGCTACGTATCAAATGCTTGCTAATCTGATTAAGCAAGCTGCAGCTAAAGGTTAATCTCTTAAAATTTGCACCCTGTAGACTATTTGCAGGGTGCTCATACCGCACAAGTATCTTACCAATAACCTTACTCTAGCAGTTGTCCAAGCCTTTCTTTTTAATTTCTTGCGTCATTTTCGATTAAATTTATGATAACATTTGTCTTATGAAAAATTTTCGAGACAGAGAGTTGGCTTATGTCACGTACACTTGTGATTCTTGATCGTGATGGCGTGATCAACAATGGCCATGCTTCTTATATTAGGCGCCCTGAAGACTGGAAGCCTATCCCAGGCAGTTTAGAAGCCATAGGCGCTTTATGCCAGGCGGGTTACAAGCTGGCTCTGGCTACCAACCAGTCAGGTATTGGGCGTGATATGTTCGATCATAATGATTTGAGCAAGGTGCACGATAAGATGCAGAGTTTATTGAAACCTCACCATGGTGCATTTGATTATCTGGCCTATTGTCCGCATCATCCAGGTGATCGCTGTGGTTGTCGTAAACCTGAGCCTGGCATGCTGTATGAAATATCTAAAAAACTATCCATTGATTTATCTCAAGCGTATATGGTGGGTGATTCTTTGTGTGACATACAAGCAGCCCAAAAGGCAGGTGCAGAGCCTATTTTGGTCGGAGATAAGCGCGAAACAGTGCGTACTGAGCTCAGCGGTCAGGTCAAAGAATTTCCGACACTAAAGGATTTTGTTGCGTCCTTGCTGCCCAAATTTTATCTATGAATTTTTTGTCGGGTGTGGTTTGTTGTTCAGAAGAGCATATGGTCTTTGCACATAAGCTATGTGAAGAACTGTCGTTGCCACTCATAAATACTATGAAAGATTGGGTACTGTGCGTGTCAGAAAAGCTTGTAAGCTTGCAACATCCAGAGCATCAACCATTGTATGTAGATTTTATGGAGCCCAGACTGCAATATAGGGCGCAAAGAGTATCTCAAGAAATTTTGATCAAAGCATGTGGGCGTACAAAAGGAGATTTCCTAATTGATACGACTGCGGGTTGGGGGCAAGAGAGCTTTCTTTTGGCAAGCTTTGGATTTCAAGTTGAGATGATTGAATGCTCCCCTGTGATGGGGGTGCTGCTTCAAGATGGCTTGATGCGTTGCCAGTCAATCAGTCATAGTTTATCTCTTAAGTTGACGACGGCCAATTCTATTGATTATCTATCTAAGCTTAATCAAGCAGCTGATGTGATTTATCTCGATCCGATGTTTCCTAAAATTAAAGGTAAGCGCCTGTCTAAGTTATCCATGTCTGTATTATCTGAATTATCAATGCCTGATGAAAAATGCTCTGAAGAGTTGTTGGAAATTTCTTTACAGAAATCTTTGAAGCGAGTGGTGGTTAAGCGTTATGGTAAGCATGATTACCTTGCAGATAAAAAGCCGACTTTTTCATTGTCTGGACGCAGCAGTCGGTTTGATGTGTATTGTATTGCTTAGAATAATTTATAAATTTCTTATATGTTAACAAAAATTAGGAAAGAAAAAATTTTTAGTCTTTATGTTGTAGTTCAAAATCCATATGGAAGGAGTGGTTAAAGTTAACGTTGAGGAAATTGCACATGATGCATAGCCCAATAAGCACATGCAATCCAGACACCTCCTGCCAAAGTCGCAAAAGCCCAGCTCATGCCAGAAACCATGCGAATAGTTTGTCCTTGGTTCATTAGTTTCCCAGCATCTTTTGCTACGGCAGCAGCGAAGACGATATGGACCATCGCATTAATAACAGTCATGACCAAAGTGACCTGGTTTATTTGCTCAAAAGCAGAGTGCAACCAATCCATTATGAATGACCTTTAGGTGCTAAAGCCTGGGTTATAGACACTATAAAAATTGCCATGAGTATCAACCCTACTGACAGAAAGCTTAAAAAATTAAGAGTTTCATCAAACAATAAATAACCCCACAGCAGGCCAGTTAGACATACAACACCACCGACCAAGCTATAATAGACAGGTCCAGCCTGGGTAATGAGTTTAAAAAACAATAAATAGCCCAGGGAAGATAAAATAATTTCAAGCAAGATAGCTCCATCAGCAGGTTGTAGAGGTAAGTTAATTGGGTAAAAAGCATCTTGCCACAAAATGATAGGTGTTATTACTATGGCTGCGCTGATGAGCATGCCTGTCGATTGTTGTAAAACATCACGATTTTCAGGTGCATGGTGATTGATGTAGAGTGCGCATAGCGCGAAGCATAAAGGAGTGATAAACGTCAGCAATACCCAGTGAAGATGATCGTTGCCAGGCATACTTACATTTGGGAACATGAGCAGTATAATACCTGCAAACCCGAGCAGGAGGCCGGCTAAGCGCCATGGGTGAAAGCGTTCAGCTTGACAGGTCAATGCTAATGGATAGATAAAAAGAGGCACTGTATTGACAATGACAGCTAAAATCCCAGCAGGTAAATGAGGGGCAGAAAAGTACATAATAGAATTTGGCACCGCAATACCTAAAATACCGCAAACGCTATAAAATATCCAAGGCGTTGGTTGTGATTTTGGGTATTTTCTCAAATAGATGATAATAGATAAAAGTAAGGCTGGGCCTGCGCACTGCCAAAAAGAATACCCCAAAGGCGCCACGCCATTTTCAATAGCGAATTTTGCAATAACATACCCTGAGCCCCATATAAGACCAAGAGCTAGAAGAATAAGGATAGAATGCAGTGTACTTTTGTTCAGCTTTTTGTTTCCTTTTCTAGACAGGTAATAATCGCTAACAATGCTAATAAATAACGAATTTACGCAAACGCTAGTCAATTGTACCTTATTATTTTTCTTGAAAAAAGTCCAAAAATTCGAATGTTCTATCTAGCTAAATAGAAATTTAAAAGCTACAATGAAGGGTGGTATTTTTGAGCTTTTTGTCCCAATAAAGAGCCAAGTCACGCATGCTGATTATATTTCTATCTGATTTTTGCAAATTATAAAAATTTTCTCAAGAAAAAAGATTTTTTGTTTACTAACTTTCATTCTCTCTGGGAAATGTTTAAATGTTCTGGGGAAATCATCAGATGAGATAAAATCAGCAGGATGAGGTACGTAGTACAAACAGGGCGTTGTCTTTTACGTAGTAGATAGCGTTACCTAAAAACAAAGCTTAATGTATGGAGGGAAAAGAGTACTTATTGATAGAAGGTTAAAGGCAATTCCATGATCGATCCATTCTCATACACTTGAGGCAGATCTAGCTCTCCAGTAGCATAAAATGCATTGCGATTAATACCCAGTAGCACAGCTGTTTTGAGGCTGTGATATCCTCACAAAAGTAACGTATTATTTTTTTAACTCTATAATTACTTAACTTATTGATCATACTAACATTTAACCCCATTCTTAAGGTTTATGCTAGTTTAGGCCCATAAATTTATATCACAAAAATCAAAAAGAATAAATTATACTTTTATGTTAAAACTATTATCCTCATTTCGAAAATTTTATAAGTTCTTCAAGTAAATCTATTATTTTATCACATTTAGTTTTCCATGCGCTAAAACATGGAATCACTTCTAGATAAGTAAGTGGTAAATTGATGATTTTACACGATAAGTTAGATGCTTCAGGGCATTTTTTAAAATTTTTTGACTCATACATCGGTAAATCAATAATAGAATATTGTATAATTTCGCCAATTTCTACGCAGCAATATTTTTCTATTTTAGCTATGAGCTCTTTTTTATCTACAGTATTTATGACAATGGGTAGATGGCTATAGGTATAATGCGTATTATAATCAGGGACGATGACTAGGGGCCGGGTATGGCTTGCATTAATTTTGTCTAAATAATACTTGGCAATTTTTTGTCGATTTCTTATTCTTTCCTCGTATTTCTTAAAAGATAAAATGCCGATAGAAGCACTAAAATTTCCAAGCTCATTTGCATAATCCTTTGGTAAGGTTATTTCTTTAGAGTTATAGTAAAATAATTCTTTATTTAGTAAAGGAGTATATCTAGAAACCCATAAGACTAACTTATAAAAAAAAGGCAAAAAGGCAAAAGTAGCAACAATAACATAAATTCTTTCAAAAAATTTATCAATAATCCCCAGTTTATTTTTTTTAAATTTCTTATTAACCGCATTAGAAATTTTTCCCGATTTTAACGTCAACGCTCCACCTTTGACAGAATTAATTAGTTTTGAAATATTCATGCCAAATAACGCGCCATCTCCCCACTGTGTAATAGGTATGCCATTTTCATCTTTACAAAAGAAAGAATGGGCACAATCTTGTAGAATGAAAATATTTGGATAGTTTTTTTTTACTTTTTTGTACAGCGCCTCAGTATCCTGAGATATACCAAATAAGTGCGTTACAATGATCATCACGGTTTGATCATCGATTGCGCTATATAATTTTTCCCAATTAGGTTGAAATGTATCAGAATTATCGTTATCAATAAAAACTGGAATTGCTCCTGACATAACCACTGCATTTGCTACTACAACACAAGTATAAGAAGCCATAATTACTTTCTTATGATGCGCATTCAGCGCTTGCAACAGATAGTATAGCCCTGAACGACCATATTTGAATAAAAAACAGTACTCATGATTTGTATAATGCTTATATAAGTCTTCTAACTCTTTTGTTGCGTGAACGGAAGCAGGAGTAAAAGACTGTGTCAATTCTTTTAAACCATAATTAGGTGATAGTCTAGGTATCATAATGCCTCTTATCGAATGCGTGTGGCAAGTTAAAGTTAACTTCTTTAGCCCTGGAGTGATTCTGGCTGCGCGAACGCCTTTCTCCAGCCCTAATATTGTCGATAACTAAGGAGTAACACCCCACTTATCCGGCGTATCACTATAACATGGAATTTTTAAGTGTGCTATTAGGGGCTAACGACGCCACGCCTGTCCCGTTAAAATTTCTGCATAAAAATAGTACTAAGCGTGTATTCACCTCAGCCGGCTTTATTTTATAGTTCTTCGGCCTGACACATTTGCAAAATTAAGGTTTAGCTCCTCGCAGTAAATTTAAAATGATGTGCCAGGCCATAGCCATATTGTGCGGTGGAAAATCTTTAAAAATTCTTGAGAGCTTTTCATCCATGGTCACACGCAAAACCAAGAGCAAACGATTCTCAATTGCCCAATAGCTGCGAATATCTTTGGCCAATTGCTCAGCTTTAGAAGGTAGGTAACTGATAAAGTAACCTCACACTCTGGTGGGTTTACCACCTATGGTCGCCAGTTTTAGCTATGGTGATTGTCTATAAATCACGCCAATCAACGCGCGCATGTCCTTATCTGACGATATTTTAGTCTATATTCAAGCTCTGGACAAGCTAAGCTAAGCTGCTTCAGCTTGAAGCAAGAGGGCGGTTAAGTATATAATGTGATGAGCTGTTCCTGGTTCTATTTTTGTATTTTTTTTAATCAATAACCTTGGTGATATAATATGTTCAGTTTCCTTAAGTACAGGCTTCGTGCGCTATTGCGTGCATCGGGATATGATGTATTCAGAATTAATTTTCAAGATGAAGGTGATGTGAATTATTCAAGTATTCAACCTTATGCCTCTTATTCGCCATGGCTCGGTAACAGAGAATTTTCTTCTATATATCGTCGTGTAGAGAGTAATACACTTGTTGATATTATGCGTTGTTTTGAGCTTTATGAGCTTTTAAAATACTCTACATGTGATCTTGCTGGGGATATACTTGAGGTGGGCGTATGGCAAGGAGGCACCGGAGGGTTAATGGCTAGTGTTGAACAGAGCATTAACAAAGAAACAAAAATATATTTATGCGATACATTTGAGGGTGTCGTTAAAGCAAGTGATAACGATTCAGGTTATACCGGTGGTGAGCATGCGGATACTTCTGAGAAAAAAGTAGAAAAATTCTTAGCAAATTTGGGCGTGAACAATGCTGTTATTCTTAAAGGGATTTTTCCTGAAGACACAGCCAATCGTCTTGATAAGCATACCTTTAAATTATGTCATATAGATGTAGATACTTATGATTCAGCTAAAGATACTTTCAACTGGGTTATTACGAGGTTAGTGAGCGGAGGAGCCGTCGTTTTTGATGACTATGGTTTTTATAATTGTGCAGGAGTTACTCGGTTTGTTAACTCATTAAAGAGTAACCCGGATTTGGTCGTGCTGCATAACATTAATGGTCATGCGATTGTTTTAAAGAAATAGAGGTTATAAATGTGTGGTATATTTGGTTTCTATTTCCAAGGTAATCGTGATCTTTCTCTAAACGATATGAAGCAGTTTTCTAAGCAGCTGTTTAAATTATCGGAAACTCGAGGTAAGGAAGCATCTGGATTAGCAGTTAGAGTTAAAGAAGATATCTATATTCAAAAATCTACAACTTCAGCAAGTGAATTTTTGGCTTCTCCTTTATATAAAAGTATTATTTCAAAGGTTTCTGACAAAATTAGAGGCGAAGATTCTCCTCTTGTTTTTATGGGGCATTCACGGATGGCAACCCATGGGGCATCGTTAAAAAATATCAACAACCAGCCTGTTGTACATGATGGTATTGTTTCCGTTCATAATGGAATTATTTGTAACTATAAAAAACTGTGGGAAGAGCAAAATTTTGAGAAGGCTAATACAGAAGTTGATTCAGAAATAATTCCAGCATTAGTTAATCGCTATATGTCTGAAGGGGACTCAGTTGAGTTGGCATTTAAGAAATTGTACGATAAAATTGAAGGTACTGCTTCGACGGCAACAATATTTGATGATTTGCCTTTATTGCATTTAGCAACAAATAATGGCTCTCTATATTATATTGTAGATCATAACTTAGGGGTATTCATTTTTGCATCTGAGTATTTAATACTAAAAAAATTCTTGCTAAAAAATAAAAAATACTTTCCGGAAAATAAAATCTCTATTCATAAAGTCCAGCCGAAGCAATACCTTTTGATAAATTTGTCAGAAGAAGTTGATAAAATTAATTTATCAGAATTTTTTCATACAAAGACAGATTTTTTACTCAACAGTGCACAAAAAACAAAAAATAAGATTATTGATCTGTCTAAAAGAAAAGCTAAGGTTGATCCTTATGCTATGCGCAGGTGCTCAAAATGTATTCTTCCAGAAAGTTTTCCTGGAATTAAATTTAACCAAGATAATGTTTGCAATTTTTGTGTTAACTTTGTTCCATATGAATATCGTTCGTTGGATGAACTACGAAAAAAATGTGATTTATATAGAAAAAATGATGGAAGTCCTGATTGCGTTGTGGCATTAAGTGGTGGTAGGGATAGTTGCTATGGCCTGCATTTTGTGAAAAAAGAGTTAGGAATGAATCCTATTGCATATACATATGACTGGGGGATGGTGACTGACTTAGCTAGAAGAAATATAGCTAGAATGTGTGGTGAACTAGGTGTGGAGCATATTTTAGTTTCAGCAGATATAAGGAAAAAGATAAAAAATATAAGGAAAAATATAAATGCTTGGCTTGCGAGGCCTGATTTAGGAATAGTTACTTTGCTTATGGCAGGTGATAAGCAATATTTTTATTATGCAAATAAAGTTGCAAAAGAATATGAAACTCCGATGACAATCTTCTCCAGCAACTCAGCTGAAAGAACTTATTTTAAATCTGCGTTTTGTGGTGTATACGAGAATCAAAATAATTACTTTTTTAATGTGTCAATTTCAAATAAAGCAAAAATGCTTAGTTACTTTATGAAATATTTTATTAAAAATCCAAAATGTTTTAATAGCTCAATTTTTGATACAGCGTTGGCTTATTACAGTTCTTATTTTATCGAAAAAAAGCACTATTATCTTTTATATGACTACTTACCTTGGGACGAGGATAAAATTATGTCTACCCTTATTGATAGTTATGGATGGGAAGTCGCCTCTGACACCACCACAACTTGGCGAATAGGTGATGGAACAGCAGCATTTTATAACTACATTTACTATAAAGGTGCTGGATTTACAGAGCACGATACTTTTTTAAGTCACCAAATAAGAGAAAATAAAATAAGTAGAGACTCGGCTTTAAAAAATATTCATTTATATAATGAACCTAGATATTCAGCAATAAAAGAATATGCTGACAAGGTGGGTTTTGATGCTGATACAGCTATAGAAGTTATTGATAG
>CAYGTQ010000005.1:0-11929 GCA_964352915.1 uncultured Legionellales bacterium | reverse complement strand
ATAGTGCTTTTTCTTAGGTGAATTATGGTTCAAATAGATTTTACACTTGCAAGGTATATCGAACTTTTAAAAGCACTGCAGGAAGCAAAATATGGTTTTCATACATTCGATGATCTGTTTTTAAACAAAGCAGAAGGACGAAGTATCATATTACGTCATGACGTTGATCGTTTCCCGAAAAATGCTCTCGCCATGGCTGAAGAAGAGAGGCTAATTGGGATAAAATCAATTTACTTTTTCCGAAGCAAAAAATGTTCGTTTAATAGTAAAATTATTCGACGAATAAAAGAACTAGGTCATCAAATTGGCTATCACTATGAAGAACTTGCAGATACAAAAGGCGATGTAAAGTCAGCTTGGATATCATTTCAAAAAAACGTAGAAAATCTTAGAAATTTATCAGAAATTAAATATATATGCATGCATGGTCGACCTTTATCTCGATGGAATGGTCAAACATTATGGAAGCACTTTGATTTCAAATCTATAAATTTGAAAGATGTGGTAATAGATTTAAATTGGAAAAATCTGTACTATTTTACCGATACAGGAAGAAGCTGGAATAGTTCAGAAAATTTTAGAGATGTCGTTTCTAACCCGATTAAATTAAAGCAAGTGGTGAGTAGGACTGATGAATTACAATCCTATTTATTATCAAAAGGGAGTAGCATAGCTGTTATTTCTACTCACCCTGAGCGATGGGGGTATGATAAAGCGAGTTTAGCAAGATCATACACTCTTGATCTGTGTGCTAATGCAATAAAGAAATTAATTAGGGTAGTTAGATAAATGTCAGTACTGATCAGTGAAATTTCAAGTTACAAATCCATTGTTATTTCCAAGTTTATTCAGAAAAATTACCTTGGAATGCCATGTATAGGGTTTGATAGCCGTCCTTTCGTCAACCATTTTCATACAAACAGCCTTAATTACTACCATCATGTTCCAAATATTAAAGACTATCCTCAAGAATATTTAAATGAAATTTTGAACCTTATTGAAACATATCATGTAACTTGTTTTATTCCTACTAACAGTTCTGAGATGGATTTTCTATTAAAAAATAAAAAAATGCTAAAAGGTACTTTAGATTATTGGGGTAATAATAGTGCGTTTGAACAACTAAATGATAAAAGAAATTTATTTTTATTAGCTAAAGAAATGAAAATAAATACACCCGAAACTTTTCAAGTACTTGAAGAAGCAAAAGTGCCTTTGGTCCTTAAGCCTACAAATTTGTCTTCGTCTAAAGGAGTAAAATATTTTTTTTCACAAGATAAGTATAAGAATTATATATCCAAACTTCAGACAAGAAATTGCTTAATAGCTCAATCTTATGTAGCGGGTTATGCAGTAGGTTATTCAGTATTTTGTCATAATGGCAAAATTATAACAGGATTCTCGCACAAAAGAAGCGCTGAATATCCAATTTCAGGTGGTTCAAGTGTTTATAGAGAAAATTATGATGATGTGCGCTTGCAAGGAATAGCAGAAAAGCTTTTGGAAAAGACAAAATGGTCTGGTTTCGCTATGTTTGAATTTAAAATTGATAAAAAAAATGAACCTTGTTTAATTGAAGTTAATCCTAGAATTTGGGGCTCTATAAATCAAGGTTTGCAAAATGGAGTTAACTATTTTTCATTTATACTGCCAGAAAGTGACAATAAGATCATACCTTTTACCAAGGTAAACACATATTTATCTCCATTAATATATTTAGCACTCATTAAATATGCTTTAAGCTTAAATTTAAAAGTGATTATTAATTTTTTTAAAAGCTATTCATTTAACCATGCGGATGTAAACTTATTTAAAGATCCCAAGGGGTTTGTTAGTGTTATTTTGAGAGCTTTATTTAAAAAATGAAAAATCTTGCAGTAATAGATCTAGATAACACACTGGTTTCATTAGATACAATGCGTTTACTAATAAAGAAAAATTTTTCTTTAGCACTGGTGAGGCCTATTATATTGAGAGGGCTAAAACTTATATCTCGAGAAAATTTTTCTGAATCTATACACCTTTTTTTTAAGAAGAAATTTTCAGATCAATCTTTTTTGTCTGAATTTGTTGATCAAGTTTATTCCAAGATAGACTATAAGATACTCAACTTGATTGAAGAAAAGATGGCCCAAGATGATGTTATTATCTTACTTTCTGCTTCTCCAAAGGAATATGTAGAACTATTAGCAAAAAAGTTAAGTTGGAATGGATATGGTTCGTATTGGGATGGTGGTAAATATTTTCATTGTTACGCAGAAAATAAATTACACCTGGTTTCAAAAATTTATTCATACAATGAATATACGTATAAATTTGCTGTATCAGATAGCAAATCTGATGTGAAATTACTAAATATGTTTCATCAAGGATATTTGTATGTGAATCAAGAGTTATTGAATGTCTCATCACTAAAATTACAAGGATAAAATTATATGTTAGCTAAAATTATTAAAGCATTCCCAAGGGCCATTAGGAATCCTGTGCAATCAGCTAAATTAGCCAGAACGAGATTATTTCCTTATGGACTTACATCTAAAGATAAAGCATCTTTACGCATTACGTCCTGGTGCCACGGTGAGATTAAACGAGAACCTGCTGAAAATGTTTTGAGTAATCTTTCGGGAATTAATATTACTTTGAATAATGTATTTGAAAGAACTCTTGATCTATCTATAGACCCTTATGAACTGGTTATACTTTTGAGTATAGTGAAATCAGTCAAAGCAAAGAAAATACTTGAAATTGGTACGTGGGATGGAAATACAGCATTAAATTTAGCTGCTAACATAGATCCTGATGGAGAGATTTATACAATGGATCTACCTAAAGATTCAGACAGCAGTGTTTCATTAAATATCCCCAGCATTCTTAATAATACAACAGATAGGAAGAAAGTTGGTCAGCAATATTTAGGGACTCCTTTTGAAAAAAAAATTAACCAAGTTTTTCATGACAGTGCGACATTTGACTGGACAACACTAGGTATAGATTTTGATTTAGTTTTTATTGATGGTTGTCATGCGTATAATTATGTGAGAAGTGATACCCTCAATGCTTTGCGAGTTTTAAAAGCTGGCGGTACAATTGTGTGGCATGATTATGGCATGATTGAGGATGTGAGTAAATATGTTGACAAGCTAAATGATTATTTAGAAATTAGAGTGATTTCAAACACAAGGATAGCTATTATGAGGAGTAAGCCATCTAAACTTGATTTAAATGCATTTCCATAGCCATAATAACCATTAACTTATTCCATTCCAGCTTATGCACCTTGCTAAGAATAAATTTGTACGTAAGTGCAGAGCCGACAGTGTGTTGATACTGGTTCTGATGTTTCTTAAAGTAAGTTGAGGATGTGAATTTGGTGCTATCTTATATAATATTAGCGTGTTAATTTATGAGCAATACAGAACGACGACTAAAGCGGTCTAAAGTGGTTCTTGAATATTTACTTGATTTTTCGATGTATTTTAGATTTTTAGTATAGTGGTATTTGATTTATAGGTTTACTGCTCTGCGCTCTTCACCAAAAATTTGCAGCTTTTATTAAGGCTGTAAATACAGAAAAAATCATTTTCAAAAGAGGTCTTCAAACCTTTATGATTGTCTCCAATTATTTGTTTCTTTTTCACTAATAGATAATCAATCTTATATTTTTGACTCATATAGCAGAACCATGATTTTTTCTTACTATAAAATATTTCAGTTACATCACGATCTAATGCGTACATTCCGTTAAGCGAGGGGAAAAAGTCAAAATAATTATTGATATTTAGATCATATTCATCAAATCTAGATTTGCCTTCTAAGAATATTTCCTCTGATGCGTTGTATAGCCATGCAACGTGCATCCATTCTCGTAATGTTCCAAAAGAGGAGCGCTTTGAAAAATCTCTCCATGCATAAGCCAGTGATGGGTCTAACAGAAATAAAGCATCTTGAGGTGTATGCTTAAAAGCCCATCGCTGTGCTTCTAAAAAGGATTGTGCATATTTTGTTGTATCATCAGATAAAAGTTGATTTTTTTGCCAAAAAAGTGCTCCTATAATGGATATTAAGAAAAAAATGAGCATGCCTATTTTCTCAAGAGAAATAGAATTCGTCTTACATATCAGCGCTTTAATTAAAACAATAGAAAAGGCAATTTCCCAGACTAAAAATTTCCCAAAATAAACTTCAGAAAAAAAGCTTTTATTAATGCCAAAATAAACATAGTAGCTTAATATCAAAAGTATAATTAAGAAAAGGGTTAGCATAAAATAGTCGCTAGCTAATTTTTCCTGCCTTGTCCATGATTTAGAAACTGTAGAAAAACCAATCATTAATGCAGGAAATAAAGAGAATGGTGAAACACTACAAACAAACGGAGACAAAAAAACAACAATACTTAATATATTTTTGAAATAATTTTCACTACAAACATCTCTATATAGACCAGAAATTACATAAGGTAATGCGAATAAAACCAAAAGGTCGTTAGAACGATGTAGGCAAATAGTAATTAATGTTCTGTTGGTAGAGACTAACGATATGATTAATCCTGCTATACTGAGGCATACCATGGCAATACAACCATAACCTATTAATCTATCGATTTTAGTGTTATGTTGATTGAAGTAATGCAGAAAAATAACTAAAAAACTTAAATGAGGAAAAAACTGATATTCATGTAGAGTACTGAAAATTCCTATTGAAAAGGGGAAGAAATGATAACTACCCATTTTTACAAGATCTAACCATGCTTTCTCATTAATAGTTGAAAAAAATCCTGAAAAATATTTAATCAAAAAATACCATCCCAATATACCTATACTCATAAGAGCGAATGTTAAAATCTTTTTCTTATTTTTTTTAATTTCTTTAGTCATTTCGAAATTTGAGAAGAATGCAAAAATTACGCCCACGCCCCCTAAGGCAAGATGCATCAATGATGAAAACATAAGAGAAGAAAAACCTAAAATCAGGCGACTTTCAATTAAGTAAAAAATACCTATCACTCGTAAAATATCTGAAAAATTATAAAATTGCCCCATTAAAAATGGTTTTCCATATCTGGCTAAACTTATGTTAAGGGCTGAGCTTGATACATACCAAGCAAAAGAAAATATTGCTAAATATGAACTTCCTTTAATTTTAAGTTTGTTAAACATAAATAAAAATAGGCCAGCAAGCGAAGCATACTCGAAAAATATGATTACTTTCATATGAAGCTCGGGAGGAATGTCAAAATATTTTAGTAAAAATGGATATTGCCACATGAATAAAGATAGATTGTAGGTTTCAGTGCCTGTCTGAAAATTATTTATAAAAAAATCTGGATATACTTTCAAATAGGAATAAAAAATTGGAGTGAAGCCAGTAATAGATATTTTCTCTTCAAAGCCAATCAAAGAAAACGCATAAAAAATAAAAACATACAGGACCAGAATAGCGTAAGCCCAAAAATATTCTGATATTTTCATGATGTTATTTAGTGGTACCAAAGTTGCACCTAAGATTATAACAAGTTGCTCAGTATAACGAAAGTCAAAAAATATACTGTAGCTCTATAGATAGAGGTGAATGAAGCCCCAAAAGCCACACATTAATACCAATATGGACTGATTTTGATCTAAAAAGTGAAGAGCAAGTTAAGGATGAAATTGTTCTAAAAATAAACTTTTTTGACAAGAGTACTTTTAGCGATAGTACTGTAACTGACGAATCGACACATATTTCTGGAAGATATCTAATAAAATCATAGGGTTATTTTTCAGCAATGATTTTGCTGATTAGATTAAGGAATATTTTTACGGATGTGTCCATGGGATGTCCATTTTAGAGACCTATGAATGCTTCTAACGATGATTCTGGGCTATTGGACGAAAAGGCAAGTACGCTAACGTAGGTCGTTATTTCAATAAAAAATAATCTATTTGTGTTTAAAGTGTCTGATCTGTTAGATAATACACTTACATTAATGGCTTACAAGCCTGTCTTTTTATTTTAAAATTATGTGACGATCTCTCAGGTACTGTAATGATTATTCTCGCCTCTTTGGGGAAGTGGTTCAAAAATTTTAGCGAGTTTCTTTAAGTTGCTAAGCTATGCAAAAGTTCTTTTGGTGATACTGAGGTTTTTGGGAAGATAGCAATTGCTCTTTGATTTTATCTGAAAGACCAAGCTTTAAATTTCATGGTTGTTTTTCACTGAGGGACAGTAGTCTCTCGATAATTAGAATCCGTTTCGTTATTAGCCACGCAAATTCTTATTAAGATCAGCATCCAACCACATAGCAAAGCATAGCAAATGCATACCTGTAAAAAATAAGAACATAAAGCTTAACAAGGATATCTCTGCTGCGTGACCGTACATAAACCATGTACAGATTACTTTTATAAAAAAGATGCCACTAAGAAAAACCAACAAAAAGGCAAACATATAGAAGAACACTAATGGATGACAATCCCTAATATAGTATTTTTCTTTCAAGCGCCAGAAAAATAGCTTAAATAACAAGAACCCTATAGTAAAAATAACTTTATGGATGCGGATACCTGATTTTTCACCCACATTGTACACCGGCTCCATAGGAACATCTTTTACTCGAAAACTATGAACATTTAGGCGAACTAAAAGATCGTTGGGCTGACCATATCGCTTATACATTTTGCTCCAATCTATAGCATGAAGAGCTATCTTATTGATAGCTGTATAGCCCGCTTGTGAGTCTGAAATGTGCCAATAGCCTGAAATAATTTTAGTCAATAGAGATAAAATTGAATTACCTAAATAACGCATAGTGGGGATCTTCTTATAAGCTTCTCCTGAGCTGAGTCGATTATTTTTTGTATAATCGACTTCATCATTTACTATAGGCTCTAGTAAATCAGTCAGCTTAGTGGGGTCCATCTGACCATCACCTGCCATAACAACTGCGATATCCAAATTATTTTCTTTTGCCCATTGATAGCCGCTGGCAATAGCTCCTCCTACACCCTGATTGAAAGAATGTTCAATCAGCTCTATAGAGTCATAGTCTTTCTGGTACTGCTTAACTGTTTTGACAGTTTTATCAATGCTAAAATCATCTACTATGACTATTTTATCAATATACTCAGGCATAGTAGTGATGACTTTACCAATTTGGCTTTCCTCATTGTGAGCAGGTACAACAACACAAACTTGCCTGCCTTTATACATTGTTACCACGCGAAGTTAAAAATTTATAGCTCAAAAGATTAATTCCCATATACTTAATTGAAAAAATACTTAAATAGATCAAAGCTAAAACAAATGTAGCAAACGACATAGCAAAAGCAGCGCCTATCATCCCGAAAAGAGAGGTAAGTGTCAAGCATAGTATAATATTTGTTCCTATAATGCAAAAACCATACATTGTCTGCTGCCAGGGAAACCCTCCTAGAGTTAGTATTTGATCAAATATAATGAAAAAACTAGCCATCCACAGCCCCACACCTAGTATAAGGATAATCCACCACCCTTGATGAAAAGCTGGTTTTTGAACAATATATTCTATGATAAAAGGATAAATAGCCAAAATAACAAGCAATAGTAAGCCAGTTGCTGGGTATACTCGTTTCCGAACAAAGGCCATAAGTTTTGAAAGCTCATCATAATGCCCATCATTAAAAAATTGGGCTAACTTCGGATTAACAAAATTACGGATAATTACCAACAGTTGGTAGGCACCTTCAACAAACATCACTGCAAAGCTATAAATGCCTATTTGAGCAGCAGGTATAAAATAGCTCATAATCAATACGTCTACTCGACTGTTTACCTCTACAAACACACCCACTAGAAATGATTTAAGCCCAAAAACCAGGTGCGCTTTCCCCCAATGTATAGATAATTCAATACGATGGCTCACAAAAACCATTAGGCTAGAAAATAACATGCAAAATAATAGGCTTTCAGCAAACAAAAATGCAGAAGGCAAGTAATGGCTGGAAAAATTTTTGTAACAAACAAAAATAATAAAGCCAACCATTAGCAAGTATCGCAACGACTGACCAACAGCAAAAAGCCTCATATACTTCAAGCCATTAAATACATTAAATAACACTTTGTTGATAGAAAAAAATATTACAGCAAATGTGATACAGCTTAGTTCTGCGCTTAAATTTTGATCGGATAACAGTTGAATCAGCCCATAGTAAGATATAGCAACTAAAGAACTTAGCAATAAAGCCATGAATAAGCCGGAAAAAATAATGAGAGGCAAATCTTTTTGGTTTTTACAAATAGCCACATATCTCAGCATTGAGTAGTGAATACCTCCCACGCTTAACTGAGAGAGGAGAATATAGACCGCATAGACTATGTTAAACCTGCCTAAAACCTCAGGCTCAAAATAAATAGCAATTAAGAAATTAATTAAGATACCGCTCAAAGCTATACAAAAAAAACTAAAGTAATTAAATAGCATATCAATAACTACTTTAGAATTATTTTTTATATCTTCTGGCATAAAAGTTCTCTTTCATTTGAAGATACTTTGTAGGAAAAAAATAAATTGACCATGTACACTATTGTCATTGATGCGCTAAAAATAGATATAGCTACAGCAGGATCCAATGGGTTATACATATAGCCTATCAATATTGAAAATATGCTTGCAATAGATATGAATAATTGAAAATAAAAATCAATTTGAGCGCAGGATTTGACAATAAAAGTTCTTTCCAAAGGTATTGCAATCAATCTTATAATGAAGAAAGGCGTTAGTATTTTAACGTATTTAGCAACTTGATTCCATTCGTCTCCGAGAACAATGCTGACAGCAGCAGAAGAACATGTCCATAAAAAAATAGTCGAAATTATTCCAATTAACACCAGCCACTTAAAGCCTTGGTTGTAGCTGTTACTACAGATTCCTGTGTCTCGAATTTCACGTGCCGCATGCTCTCTGTACAAATCCCCCAAAGATTTTGCAAACAACATAAAAGGTATCCCTATCATACGCAAAGCTATTGAAATAAATGCAACATACTCCTCTTGGTAGCACAACGCCATAATAAGAATAATAGAATGACCGCTGCATGAATAAATCAATCTAGCAGGAAGCTCGTAACAGATGAAATATCTATAGTGTATCAAAGCCTGATACAGCCATCTTAGCTGGTTATGTATTTTAAGTTTCCTTCTGCCATCTCGCAAAAACAAATATAGAAAAAGTGCGGCGGAGCTTAAACCAAGGATTCTCGATAATATCAATACTTCATCCGAATGGTTGAAGAATGATAAACAAATTGCTGTAATACTAAAAATTAATACATCCAAAAATTTACTGATAGAGAGAGCTTGATATTCCCCTAGCTTAATCAACCATGCTGTTTTAATTTGCATAAAACCATTCAAAAATACTGCGAACGGTAAACCCCAAACCCAATATAATTCAAGAAGTGAAGTCATGGCATTAAGACCCGCTAAACTAACTAGTAGCCACGTACTAAAAAACATACAGAGCCAACAGATTGCCCCTTGCATCCTTTCAGCACTTCTAATGGTTCTAAGTGGAATTACATGATCTAATTGCAGCGTAGATAAGAGCATTAATAAAGCGGTTACTGAGATAAAAGTAGCATAGATTCCTATGCTTGAAATAGAATATAATTTGACCAGAACAGGTAAGAAGATCAGGGGGATCATTTGGGATGCAAAATTACCGCAAAATAATATAAAAAATCCTTTTTTGAAATTACGGTGTTCTTTTTTCATTGGTTTTTTGTTAGAATTGTTGAGGATTTTTTAAAAAGATATATGACTGTATATTTCCATTAATTAACCTACCAGCTATTCTAAAGCAATGGAACCGATATGCAAATTGCATTTGAGCTTTTTTTTACATACGTATTATCTTCTCTAATATTATGCCAAGCAATGTATGTGTCTTCTTTTCCTCGTCTTGATAAGGCTTATATATACCTTTTAGGAATAGGGCCTTTGTTCATATCTTGGATTTTAGTCGTAGGAATGAAGCTCAGTCCTGGGCATAGTATTACATACTACAAATGTCTAGTTTATGCAGTTTTCGCAGTTATTGGTCTGCTTGCCTTAGCAAAGAAGTACTCTTTTGCTTTGACATACACTCAATCCAAGGTCTCATTTAAACTACCGGCATCACCAAAGATACTTTTGTCATCAACGGTTTTTGCTGTATTGGTGCTTATGATAACGGCCTTCTTGCTTCCTATGACAGGTGCTGATCAGATGAGCTATTTTGCTGCTGCTGGTCAATTATATCAAAAAATGTCTTTTACAAATTATCCTTTCTATAGCCAGAATATTACAGGGCTAACTACTGCTTGGACGCACCCGCCCGGTTTTATTGGTTTAATTCTATGGCATGATATGCTTCAGGGACATGCTGCCTATGCTGGGATTGGAAGATTGATAGCTCCATTTTTTGCTCTGTGTACTGCCGCTTGTGTATTTATGGAGCTAAAACCATGTGCAACCAGAATTTCATTTCTTGGTGTTTTGCTTTTGCTTTCTACTCCTATGTTTTTATATGGTGCAGTTACTCATCATATTGATCCAATAAGGATATACACTTTTTTCATTTTCTTTATTTTATTAAGACAAACTCTAGAGCATCATTGTACTTCATCAAGTGGGTTGGTATTGGGCATAACATTAGGTTTGGCTTTATTTTGTCATTCCATTAATATTTTAATTTTTCCTATTTTAGCCGTCGCTATTTTAATTTTTAGTGAAAAAACTTACCATCAAGCTTGGCAATATATATTGGTTTTAATTACTTCAATTTGTTTTGTATTAGATGATTTCATTAGAAATTACCAGGTTTTTGGCTCATTCCTGCAAGACTCAAATCTGATTTGGGAAATTATTGAACACAATAACTTTGTTGAACAAGCTAGAGGTATTGATACTTTGCCGAAGAAAATGTTCAATGGCTTTTTTCAAGGATGGAGTAAAATACAATTTTTTGGTATTACATACTGGCTATTATTAATACTGGGTTCAATATGGTGTTTTTCTAAATCTTGTAAATCTTTCTGTAAGCTACCAATGAGTACTAGATATTATGGAACTATTGTATTAATATTTTTTTCAATGGTTTTAGTATCCATAATTTTTTCAAGCTTGATATTTATAAAAAATCCTAGATATTTTCTTACTATACAACCACTGATATGTATATTAATTGGTACTTTTATAAATAGTTATTATGAAAATAAATAATTGGCACATTAATTCTGTTGCTATTCTATTATGCTTAAGCGTTGTCTTATTTGTTTCTTACAAATGGAGAGGAATTAATTTCAAATTAAACCAAACTGAACTTGATATACTTGCAGACAGTGATTACCAGGGATACAAAATTATCAGATGGCTTAACACAAATGCAAAAGACTCCGAAGTTATTTTAACTTTTGACCAAACAGTATTTGCTTATTATAGCAACAAAAAATTCATTGCTCATGACAATCCAAACACAGCAGAACTTTATCTTTCAGAAAATTCAGAGCAACTATATAAAAAGCTTATTGCGCTAAATGTTAAGTACATTTACGTGCCTGCTTTCTACCAAATCACATTTTACCATTCCATTTTCGTTGAGTTATCTAAACATACCCACCTAATAAAACCAATTATGGATGTGCATAACGTGAAACTATACAAATTACAAGTATAATGTTTACGAGGCACACTGCTGAGCCTTCACGCTCGACTTAAGGTTTTTGATAGATAAACTTTACAACAAAGCTTATATCGTTTGGCAGATTACATGGCCAGTTAATCAAGGTCTGTTTGATGAATTTTTCATCACAAGCTTTTGTTATTTCATCACACATGTTAGGATGTGACCAGCAAATAATCTTTAACATATCAATATTAAATTCCTTTTCAAGCACTTTCCTTGAAGAAACCCAGCGACAAGCCCCCCATAGAA
>CAYGTQ010000004.1:0-51613 GCA_964352915.1 uncultured Legionellales bacterium | reverse complement strand
AATAATCATGTCTGATAAATAGCAACTGTCAGATTAAGTTTGAGCTAATACATTTCAGACAATCCAACGGATGGGCTGGTTTATCGACTATCTCGTTGTTGTTTAAGCACGCGGTGCTTTTGCCTTTCCCATTCACGCTCTTTGATGGTGGCGCGCTTATCGTGGGTATGCTTGCCTTTGGCCAGTGCAATTTCAAGCTTGATATGGTTTTTTTTCCAATACAAATTGGTGGGGACGATGGTAAATCCTTTGCGTTCCACTTTGCCAAGCAGCGTGTTGATTTGTGTACGGTGTAAAAGCAACTTACGTGTACGTTGAGGATCGCATGTTTTGTGGGTAGACGCTGTATTCAATGGTTGGATCACGCTGCCAATCAACCACATCTCACTGTGTTTGATGATCACATAGCTGTCATTAATCTGCACTTTGCCTGCACGTAGGCTTTTGACTTCCCAACCCTCAAGCGCAAGCCCTGCTTCAATGCGCTCTGCTAAGTGGTATTCATAACGCGCTTTTTTATGTTGCGCAATTTGACTGCTCATGGTTTCATTCTGATCTGCATACTATAGTGCCATCATATCTGTTAATATAGCAATTATAAAGGGCTTTGTTTTTTGAGTATCACTATGAGCCATGTACATCAGTCGGCAGAAGTACCTTACGCTCCTGAACAAATGTTTGATTTGGTGAATCGGGTGGATTTATACTCGGATTTTCTGCCTTGGTGTGAGCAAAGTACCGTCATCGAACGATCTGATCAGAAGATGGTGGCTGAACTCACAGTAGGTTGGAAAGGTATGCACCAGGCTTTCACCACCTGTAATATTCTCCGTCCTTACAAGAGCATAGAGATGCAATTGGTTGATGGACCTTTCAAGGAATTTAAAGGCTGCTGGCAGTTTCGGGTACTAACAGCCAAGGTATCTCATATCGAGCTAGAGCTGGTCTTTGATTGGAGCAGTCGTTGGATGCGTTTGGCCTTTGATGGTATTTTTAAGCAGCTCACCAGCCAAATGCTGCAAGCTTTTATCACTCGCGCAGAGAATGTTTATGGCCATGCACCCCGTTGAAGTTATTTATGCACCTATGGCACATGTTCAGTGGCATGTTCATTTTGATGTCATGCAAGGCACTACGGTGGCAGGCGCTGTGGCGCAAAGTGGCCTATATCAGGCTTATCCTGAGCTGGAGAACTCTGAGTTGAGTCTCGGCGTTTATGCCAAACTGGTGTCACCTGAGCAAGTGATTACAGGCGGTGAGCGTATAGAGATTTATCGGGCGCTCACCGCCGATCCTAAAGTGCTTCGACAGCAGCGAGTGCTTAAAAAAACTTAGGATTTAGGCTTGATGGTTTTGCTGTGCTGGATTTTGTGAAGTCGTCCGGAACTGTTAAAAAACAAGTTAACGTAACGATGCACAAGAACTTTACCACGCTTTTTATGGTATTCCATATAAGTCCACTCGTGCTCATCGAAGCTTTGCTTAACGGGAGAGCCCAGCAGATGGGCCACATCATTGCGTGACATGCCATGGGACAATTGGTTGATTTGCTGTTCTCTAAGCCACTGCCCTTGCCTAAAATCTTCCTGTAAGCGCTGGTGCCATTCGCAGGCATTTAGCGTGAGCACGAGCAGGCAGGCAATACTTAATTTTTTTATCAACATGGCTAAGATAATCTCAAATGTTTGCTGATTAAACTGTTAATGGGTCATTTTAACAAATTTTATACTTAATTTGTTGTTTATGCTACCATGGTATTCTAATCAGATCTGAACCAATATGCAATGTGGCTCGGGGCCCAGGGTAATGAGTAACCTTGAACAGTTGAAAAAAGTTGGGCTCAAGGTCACAGTACCTCGTACTAAGATTCTGGCCATATTATCGCAACCTAAAGAACGTCATTTAACGGCCGAAGCCATTTATCGGCAATTGCGTGATGCGGGACATGATGTAGGTTTGGCGACAGTGTATCGTGTATTGACTCAATTTGAAGCAGCTGGGTTGGTGGTCAGACATCATTTCGAAGAAGGGCATTCTACTTTTGAGTTGAATCAGGGAGAGCATCATGATCATCTTGTCTGCATGCGTTGTGGTCAGATAGAAGAGTTTCGTGATGAGATGATAGAAGAGCGTCAATTGAACATTGCCAAAACTCATGGATTTGAAATGCACGATCATGCCTTAAATATCTATGGGCTCTGTCCAAAGTGTCAATCAGCTCCTTTGTAAGTCAAGAGCATCCATTGTGCCACAAAGTAGAACATGCCTATTTTCTGTTGAAAGGCATCCATGATTCATTTAGGTATTTTCGAGAATTTAAGATTGATAATAGAAGAATATATTTTCTCAAAATTAGCAGGCTTGGCTTTTTAAAGCTTAAAATATTCTAGGAATTCTAAAAAATATAACCACTTCATATAAAGGAAAACACTGGTATTGGTCCATTCAGGGAAACATGTGGCCTGGAGCAACCTAAAACAACCGCAGCATGTTAATAGAAAATTTATGGTACAAATTAAGCTGCATCCAACATATAAGAAAGTGAGGAAGCAATGCCTAAGAAAGACATAAAGCCAGCAATGTCCGTCACGGTTGTCAGAATAATAGATGACGATAAAGCAGGATCTTGTCCCATACGCTTTAGAATAATTGGCACAAGAGCACCTGCTACGGCGGCTAAAATCATGGATGAAATCATAGCGAGAGCAATAATTAATGCAAGACCATGATTACCACTCCAAAAATAGACTCCAATACTGCATGTCAGGGCGATGGCTGCACCATTAATTGCAGCGGCTCCCGCTTCTTTAATGGTAACACGCAACCAGTGTCTTACAGTAATTTCTCGCAATGTCAGCCCACGCATGGTGACAGCTAAGGATTGTGCGCCCGTATTACCGGATTGACCTGCGGCAATCGGTAGAAGAATGGCGAGTGCTGTATATTTTGCAATTGTATCTTCAAACATACCTACCACACCAGCAGCCATGAATGCCGTAAGCAGATTGACTTGTAGCCAAAGCTGGCGTTTTTTAACAGCAAACCATGCGCTCGATAAGGCATGCTCATCTTTGCTCACACCAACCATGGTTTGTATATCAGATGCAATAGCTTCCTTCAGCGTTTCAATAAGATTGCTTTCTTGAATCACTCCCACAAGGCGATTATTGCCATCAACCACAGGAATGACAGCGATATTAAGTTTTTGCAGTTTTCCTATCACTTCATCTTTGGGTTCAAGCAAGGTCGCATAAGCATGAATTGGTTCAGAAATTGAGGAAAGCTTTTGATTGTTTTCCGCCAGTGCAATTTTTTGCATATCTACCTGACCTTTTAGACACATACGGCTGTCTATCAAGAATAAATGATTTAGTGCTTGAACTTTCTGATTTTTCAATTGTTTTATCGCATTCTCTACAGTGATGTCCTCATGAAACGCAGTAACTTTTGTGTCCATTAATTTACCAGCAGTATTGTCAGGATACGCTAACAATTCTCGCAGCTCTTCAGTTATAGACTGGTCTAATAAAGAAAGAAAATACTCTTGTTTTTCTGAACCAAGCCGACTTATTAATGCTGCGCTTGGTCCTGCATCCATTGCCATTAAGAGGTTTTTTGCCTTTTCCTCTGATAATTTTAATAACACTTCATCCATAATTCCGGGCGCAAGATTCGAACAAACCCGTTCCAGAACATAAATTGGTTGATCATCTAAGGCTTCAGCAGCATCTTGCGGCAGCATGATTTCTATTGCGCGTGCGGCCTCTGTTGGATAATTGAGTAAGAATGTTTTTTTTAAAGCATCTAAGAGATTGCTTGCTGATGTTTCTTTAGTTGCCATGGTTATTTTGCCTATTCTTTTTTCGCATTAGTCATTTCACCCACTGAGCTAAAGAGAGCCAGCAGAGTTCTTCCATATACTTCACAAATATTACTAATAAAGTCTCCATTCTTATGAACTTTAACTGTGGTTGCAATTTGCTCTAAGCCTTTTCTTAAATCAATGTGGCGCAGTACCCCAACTAATTGGTGATTTCTATTAAGAACAGGGAGAGTGTCAAGCGTCTTCCATCCTTGATGGTCTTGTATAGAAAATAGGGATGAGCGCCCTTGTAATACAGCCGTCTTTTTTTGCATCACCGACATGATGGGGGCATTTAAATCAGCGCGCAGCAAATCAGCTGCGCTGATTGAGCCTTGTAAATGCCTTTCACTATCAATTACATAGAGTGTACTGACATCAATAGAAATCTCTTCAGTGGTTAGTCGCTTCAAAGCATCATCTACAGAGCAATCAGGTAATGCTGCCACCTGAGTTGTCATCCATGCTCCTACAGAATCTTCGGAGTAGTTTAAGAGTAACTTGCAGGCAATCTTAGATTTTTCGGAAATAAAGCTTAGGATCTTATTTCGCACATTCTGTTTGGAGTAACGTAGAATAGCGGCTATTTGACTCACCTCCATTTCGTCTAGAAACCCTGCGCAGAGCTTTGGATCTAGCTGCAAAAAAATTCTTGCTGCATATTGAGGTAGCATTTGGGCTAACATTGGTGAAGCGCATGCGCAGGGGAGCTCATTTAAAAAACATGCAACTTCTTCCATAGGTTGTTGTTCCAATGTTCTTGCAGCAGCACTAGGTTTTCTTTCTAAGAAAGCTAATGCCAAATCTATTTTTTTGTCAATCATTATAATGTATTCATTTCAAATTTCATTAGAATGTTCATTGTCTGAAAAAAAATGAGAAACGCATTCATGAAAATTCTTTGCAGGAACTACCGTTCGTCGACCATCTGTATCAAGTACAATGGATGTTTCTGTTACCTCTGCAATAACACCATGCGCTTCTCCAATGATTATTTCTTCGCCTATGCGGCAATGCTTTCGCATATATTGAGCGCCTATAATATTGGCAATAAGTGTTTTTGCGCCCAAACCAAATGCCAGCGCCCCGCCAGCAAGTAGTACAGCAATGGTGATAATGAGGATATTGCTTAAAAGGCCAACGTTTATACCGGTTTGACTGGCTCCGACAATAATGGCAGTCAGAAATACAAGCATTTGGACAGTTCGTCCTAACAGTTTGCTTTGTTCTACACCAGTCGCATCGGCTGTGCTGATGATAGTTGTTCTTATTCCATTACCTAGGAGGAAACCTGCAAGAATAATCAACAGGCCTGTGATCAGATTGGGTAAATAATTGATAATGCTGTCCATCCAGCCAGAAAACATCTTCCAGCCCAGCATATTTCCTGCAGCCGTGATAAAAAATAGCATGATGATCCAAAAGATTAACTTACCAATAATCACTGCATAGGAACGTTTCATTCTTTCCTGTTTGGCTCCGTCTATTGTTGCAGCACGTTTGAATAATGAGTCAAGACCTTCCACGAGTTTTTTTGCTGCTGCTTGCATAGCACAAGCAGCAATCCAGCCGGCTATTAACAGGGCAATTGCTCCCAGTAACTGTGGGGCTATTTCGATAAATTGTTTAACAACGACCTCATAAGTCTGACTTAATGATTCTTGCCAATTAAATGTGCTTATTTTATTCATATTTAGGTTCCTTATGGAGGACAGTTGTGTTGTAGCATGCGTTGGCGCAAGAGCTATAAACGTATTCTATTCCATGGGGCCAATGCAATGTGGAATAAATGGTCAAATAAGGACAGTGTGGGTTGCCTGAAGCATAGGTGTTGATCTCAGCTTCCCAAACAATGTTTTTTACCTCTGGTTGTGAGCATAGGCAAAACTTTTCATTGAAGATTTTTGCCTGCATATGTTTACATCCTATTATAAAATCGCCTCTGGCGCTACTGACTCTCTATGAAGAGTTATCTGTGTATAATCTATTAAGAATGTATTTAGGTCTATATCATGCAAAAGCATAAGCTCTTGCAATAAATCGCAGCCAATTACAAGGCAGCCTATCTAGCATCTCCTAAAAGGTTTTCAAATGCAATTTTAGAATGTTGGACGAAAAATTCAGGTAATGTCGTTGCCAGATTTTTCTGTTTTATCCAATGTGGTCTTTTTTGGTTCGCGAATCTGAATACGTGTTATCTGAGCGCCTTCTTTTTTCAATACTTTAAATAAAAAATTTTGTACTTCGAATGTTTCATCTATTTCTGGTATGCGTTGAGCAGAAGAAAGAACCAACCCTGCGACCGTGGTGGCATCGTCATCAGACAAGATCCATCCCATTTCTCGATTCAAATCACGTATGCTTACATCTCCATCAACATTATACGTGCCATTTTTATATTTACGGATACGTGAGTGATTTGGCTCATCATGTTCATCTTCTATATCTCCGACAATCTCTTCTATGATATCTTCAAGCGTTACTAAACCATTGATGCTACCAAAGTCGTCAACAACTAAAGCAAAATGACGATGGTTATCGCGAAAAGCCTTTAGCTGATTTTTGAGCGTAGTGGTTTTAGGCACGAACCATGGTTTTTGCAGTAGTGTTTTTATATCAAGCTTGTCTAAATCACCTGCATGATTTTCTAGCGCTTTAAATATATCTTTTGTATGAACGACCCCAACAATGTTCTCTGGAGAACCTTTCCATAGAGGAACACGTGAATATGAACTCTTGGCAATATCACGAAAAATTGTTTTGATTGGCGCATCAATATTAACTGAGACCATATCACTACGATGTATCATAATATCTTCAATTTCAATTGCTTCAAGATCAAGAATGCCTCTCAGCATATCTTTGTCTTCTTTTAATACATTACCTTCTTCGTGGTACATGTCAACGGCGCCACGCAACACTTCAACGCCGCTCATGCTTTCAGTTGCCTCACTTGAAAACATGCCAAGCGTAGCATTGACAATCCCTTGTACAGCCTTAGTAAAGGGAGAAAGCACTTTTGTTATGAGCACAAATATAGGAACAACGAAAAGCGCAACTTTTTCTGCATTGCGTACAGCATAGGTCTTTGGCAGGACTTCGGCAAACACTAAAACCAGTATGGTCATCACAGCAGTAGCATACGCCACTCCGCTTTCGCCTATATAACGAATGGCTAGTGCTGTTGCGATGGCTGAGGCTGCAATATTTACTATATTATTGCCCAAAAGAATGGCGCCAATCAGCCTCTCTTTATCTTCGCGTAACTTGCTTAGAGCGATTGCTCGCTTATTACCTTCCATTTTCAGTTTATGAATTTTTGCTCGTGTAATACAAGTTATACCTGTCTCAGAACATGAAAAGAAAGCCGACAACAATATCAAACCCAGGACAGATAAAATGGACATTAAAAATGAACTATCTTCCATAAGCTTGCCTCTTTATACTTACCACACTTTGCGGGGGCAATATGTTTAAATACACCGTATATATTTGATGGAATACCACTTTTTACCTCCAGGTTTTATCGATTAAAGCATCACGCCAAATTCATCGTTTGAATGTATTGATTTGTATCCAAAGTATCGGGGTGAGCGGTGTGATTCATATGCCTGCGGGGTCCGAGCATAGATGTTACTGAGCAAGCGGTTCTTAAGCAGTAATTGATTTGAATCAATATGATGTTGGTTGCCACGAGAAATAATATAAGCATAAAACGCACCAAGAGATTTTATCCACCTGCAATCATGGTCGAGAACAGCGGTATTTTTTATACAGTTGAGAAATAATCTCTTTAGACTAAACCCTAAATGAACAGAGCCATTGGGAGATAACCTCTTTTCAAGCCTCATAATGACGAAGGTGGCCAAAAAATTTATACTGCACACGGGTATTTTTGCAAGGTTGTTAAGTGTAAATTTTAGCATGACTTTTACTAGATGGTCACTTTTAGGCCTTGACAGTATTATGCTTAAAAGCAATAACCACGTACAAGGACAGCTATTTATTAATGATTCTGGCATGAGCGATGTATTTTTTAGCAACCTATTAAATTCTTTTCGCAATGCATGCCTAACTCTCTATCCCTAACATTTCATCAAATAAATCAACACGCTCTTCAACTGCTTCAGAGTCATCAAATGTTGCGACATGAAACAATGCATCCCCGTTATTAACCAAAGGCATCAGTGTAACGCCAATAATTATACCTGTCTTCTTTGCTCGAACTTCAATCTTATCTCCGCCAAATGGATTTGATAGAACTCCAAGTAACTCGTTCTTTTCTACCCTGCCGCCTATTTTCTTTCTTATGCTAAGGCTACCACTATGCGGAGCGCGGATCCAGTGACTCGAATGCGCAATAAAAACTTCTTTTTTTCTCTGCTTCAGTGTAATTATTTCTCCTTCGATCATACCAATGGATTGCATCACGGATAAAATACCTTTGATCGTAGATTTTATGATTTTTTCTTCGTAGCGCAAAGCTTGACCACCTTCAAACAACAACATAGGTATTCCCTTCTCCAAAGCTGCTTGCCGCAATGAGCCATCTCTCAAATCAGAATTTAAAACCACAGGAACTCCAAAGTTCAGAGCTAAGCGTTTTGTTTCTGAGTCGTCAAGGCAGGCTCTTATTTGAGGTAGATTAGTGCGGTTAATCGCAGCTGTATGCAAATCAATGCCGTGTGTGCATTTGTTGACAATCTCATCCATAAAAATTTTAGCAATTTGACCACCTAAAGAGCCATTGGCTGAACCAGGAAAGCACCTGTTTAAATCTCTACGATCAGGAAGATAGCGAATGTTTCTATTAAACCCAAAAATATTAACAATGGGGACTGCAATGAGCGTCCCTTTTAGTTTTGAGAAAGCTTTTCTTTTTGATAGCATTCTTTTTATAGATTCTATGCCATTAATTTCATCACCATGGATAGCCGCAGACAGAAAGAGAATCGGCCCATCTTCTTTGCCGCGAATGATTTCAACAGGAATGCTCATTTCAGTATAATCAAATAATTTGGCCACGGGCAACTCAATCTGAGTCCTAGTTCCTGGTTCAATATGAATGCCTCCAATGACTAATTTTTGGTTCTTATTGATCATGCTAGCCTTGTCCTGTTGTTTTATTAGGCCCCTTCTTTGAATCTTTTTCTATGTATTCAATAATAGCTCCCGCTACATCTTTGCCTGTAGCTGCTTCGATCCCTTGCAGTCCTGGAGAAGAGTTTACCTCCAAAGCTAATGGCCCGCGGGTAGCGCGTATGATATCAACACCGGCAACATCCAAGCCCATAACTTTAGCAGCCTTGATAGCTAATGCACGCTCATCAGGTTTTAATTTTATAATTTCTGCAGTCCCGCCCATATGTAAATTTGAACGAAAATCACCATCTTTAGCTGTGCGGCGCATTGCAGCAATAACTTTATCTCCAATAACAAAACATCGTATGTCAGCCCCATCGGCTTCTTTTATAAATTCCTGCACCAGAAATTCAGTTTGTAAATCACGAAAAGCGTTAATCAAGCTTTCGGCAGCTTTATTAGTTTCAGCCATTAATACTCCTCTTCCTTGAGTGCTGTTAATCACTTTTACTATGAGAGGGGCTCCTCCTACAAACTCGATTAAATCTTCTGTAGCATCAGCGCGATTTGCATACCCCGTAATTGGCATATCAATTTTTTTTCGAGCAAGCAGTTGATGAGCACGTAATTTATCTCTGGAGCGTGAAATAGCTATGGACTCATTAATGGAATAAGTGTTGCCAACTTCAAACTGTCTTAAAACCGCAGTACCATAATTTGTAATTGATGCACCGATCCGTGGAATAATGGCATCAAATTTAAGAATATCTTTGTTGCCACGGTTTTTGTAATAGACAGTTGGTTTACTTGAAGTGATGTTCATATAGCAACGTAGCGCATCTACCACCCTAACTTCGTGTCCACGCTTCTCTGAGGCTTCAACCAAACGTTTGGTTGAATAAAGCTTGGCATTTCTTGATAGTATTCCAATTTTCATAAATATATCCCCATATCGTTCATTGGTTAGCCTTGCACTAAATTACTTTGCATTCTAGTTAGTTCAAAAGCACATCGTTTGTATTCGATGCAAATAGCTCTTATGGAATAAGAATAGTTGGGTATTTGTCGGTTGCTGGTAATCAATCAAGTTTTTATTATACGCACAAAACTGTAAAGCGTTTATAAGTTGACTGATAGCATGTCCTAGCCGTATTAAACAGGCACGATTGGTGCAATATGTATGCATAGCGAGTTTTAATTAATCCATATTTGCTGCTATAGTAAATCCAGAACCTGCTTATAGCTAGCATTTTTTCTGCGGGTTGGTGGTCCAATAATGATGTTATCTATGAGGTTTAACTGTAAAAAAATCGATGGTTCCTAGAGTTTTATGGTCCGCGCTATGACGATAACCGTTTGCATCAATAATTCACCATCTTGAAATTGCACATGCTTGGAATTAAATGAGTAGAAATAGAGTAGAAATGCATCAGAAAGATACCCTCTTTTGTCTGCAAGATTTTTCAGTTTGATAGAAACCAAAGTCAAGTACCCATGTTAACAAAATTAAACATGTCATGATTCTGTTTTTTAACATCTCCACGCATACAACCACCTAATTATCAGTGATATAAATTTTTAAAAAGCACATAGGCAATAAAAATTCTCGATAATCATAACCTAGTGATAAGTGTGGATTGATGAACCTTGTCCTTTAGAAGATGTTTTTAATTTCTATTATGGGCTAGTATGGTATAATGCCAACCACGTGAAAATTCTTAGGACCATAATGTTTAAAGGATGTCTAATGGACTACCCGCTTGATCCAAACAATTCAAAACATGGCCCCTTACCCAGAGCATTTGTTGATGTGCTAGCTATGCTTATAAGGAATCCTTCCGTTGTCGGAGCTGAGCATTCATTCTTCCGTGTGCTACAACGAGAGCTTGAAGAGAGGGGAGCATTTGTAACTTGGTATGAGGGTGTTCTGGTAGCACAAGGACATAAGCCAGATAGTTTATATCTTTCGGCTCACTGTGATAGGCATGGCTTGATCTGTACTGGCCCTGACGAGTTTCAATATGCGGCTTTTATTGCGGGCATGCGTTCGGACTTATTAGGTAATTCTGTTGATGAAAGTATGCTTCGAAAAATCATTGATCGCTTTCATAAAACTGATGTTTTTGCTTATGAGCCGTGGTCAGGCACTTATCTTGGTAAAGGAAGCATATCTCAATCTTATATCTGTGAATTGCGTCATAATTTGATTTTTGAATTAGAAGGTTTGGCGCATTTGCAAGCAGGAGTACCTGTTGCATTTACCGATAAATTGGTGATAGCAGATGAATCCATCAAAGGGCAGCTTGATAATGTTTTAAGCGTGGCGGCTTTGGTTTATTTATTTGAGCAAGGCTTCCAAGGGACTGCTTTTTTTACAGCTGAAGAGGAGTCCGGCAAAAGTTGGCGTTATCTTCTGGAATGGTTTCGTAGATTTGGTAAAGATACCAATCAACTTCTAGTGGTAGATACCAGCCCATTTTTCGATTTTGAAAAAGCCAAAGAGCAGGATTTGGTATTGAGAAACAAGGATGCTAATGCCTCTTTTAATACTAATATGAGCAAAGCAATAGATAAAATATGCAATTCACATAATATTTCAACGCTTTACAAAGACAGCTATCTAGAAGGTATTAACCTTGCTCGTATTGAGCAAGGTGACATGCCACTGTCTTTGGGGTCAACAGAGCTTGGGCGTATTATCCACGCCTCTAATGGGCTAGTCGATGGCACAACGCTGCAAGTACCCACTTCTGGCTATCATACCATGGAAGAATCAGCCCCCCTGGCTTCTGTCAATGCTTTTCTGAGAGTTTTGCTGTTACTTGCTGAATCTTATGGCGCCAGGTCATGAGATTGGTTTTTAAGAACCAGCATATGTGATTGCTTATTATGGCATGATCTAATAATCGGGCTGTTCTATTTCATTGAAGTAGAACATAATGCAACCCTTGTATTTTAGGTGGTAAAATGAAATCTTCTCCTGCTAAGCTGACTAAAGCATTCCTTAATGAAATTCTGGAGTCAGTAGCTGACAATGATCAGGGTCGAGTGACTGATTATATTCCAGAACTTGCAGATGTTGATCCAGATTTGATAGGCATTGTTGCACAGACTGTTGAGGGTAAGACTGTGCAGGTCGGTAATGCTTTAGAGCATAACTTTTCATTGCAAAGCATTTCGAAGCTGATAGTGCTGATCGGTTTATTGGAGGGGTATGGTCTTGAGCAGCTGCTGCAATGGGTTAGAGTAGAGCCTTCTGGTAGTGATTTTTCATCTGTAGCACGCTTGGATCAATTTGGCCCTATACCATCAAACCCTATGCTTAATGCTGGAGCCATAGCACTGTGCAGCCATATCCCTGGCAATATAGAGGAAAAAATACGCTGGATAGAAGATTGGATGGCTAAAATTCTTGGAGAAAAGCCTAATTTAAATGCTAAAGTCTTTGCATCAGAGCGCCGCACAGGCGGTCGTAATCGTTCTCTAGCATATTTAATGGAAAGCAATGGTTTGATGGAAGGTGACATCACAGAAACTTTGGAGACTTATTTTGCTCTGTGCTCTTTTGAAGTGACACTACCAGTGTTGGCTCGCTTGCCTACTTTGTTAGCCAATGGTGGACAGCACGATGGCAAGAGGGTTCTCTCAGAAAATACAGTAGCGCATACAGTATCTATTATGGCTACTTGTGGGTTGTATAATGAATCTGGTGCGCATCTGGTACAAACAGGCATGCCTGCTAAAAGCAGTGTTTCTGGATTGATGGTAGCGGTTTTACCTGGAAAAGTCGGCATTACTGTGGCAAGCCCACGTGTTAATACCAAAGGTAACAGTGTGCGTGGTGAGCAGATTCTGATTCAACTCTCACAAGCCCTGCATTGGCATTTTGCTTTGCCCTAAAGGGTCAGAGCTTTATCGTAGGTGCGTTAAAAGCTATCTAAAATATCAATTAACACAGTTGCTTTAAGAAAAAAACTCATTACAATAGCCGCCATACAAGCGTTAAGTTGTAGAGAATGTAATGATTACTATGATTCAAACTTATCTTGCCGCATGGGGGGTTGCTCCTATCTTTGCTCAAAGTTTAGCAGCTCTCGTCGTGGTCGTATCTCTGATGGTTCTGTTTGTGTTGTTGGATAGAGCAGTTGTTCATTCTTTATCTAGGGTAGTTCAGGGTCTTCTTGCAAGAAGCTACAAGCCGTGGCAGCATTTCTTTGAAAAAAATAAGGCCATTTCATGGCTTGGGCATATGGTGCCTGTCTTGATCGCACACTTGATTTTGCCGTCTTTGGCAGCATGGGGCGTACAATCTGCAGCCATTGATTTGATTAAGCTGTTACTCAACATCACTATGGTCTTTGTTATAACAGCCCTGATTTTTTCTGTTCTGGATACACTTCAACAGGCTTATAATAGGCTAGAAATATCTCAAAGACGTCCGGTTAAAAGCTATCTTCAGCTTTTAAAGCTGGTGTTGCTATCGTTGGCTGCGTTGTTAGTGGTAGCTTTGTTACTTGGTCAATCACTGTGGTCTTTGTTGGCCGGCATTAGTGCTATGACCGCGGTGTTGATGTTCGTATTCAAAGAGACTTTGCTTGGTTTAATCGCCAGCATTGAACTTGCAGTTCATGATATTGTACGTATAGGTGATTGGATTGAAGTGCCATCACAGAAAATTGATGGTGATGTGATGGATATGACCTTAACCACAGTCAAAGTTAAAAATTTCGATAAAACTTTCTCGACAGTGCCTATTCAAGCTCTTGTCAGTTCGTCGGTGAAAAACTGGCGTGGTATGTATCAAGCAGGTGTGCGTCGTATCAAGCGTTCTATTTACCTCGATGTGAATGATGTCCATTTTATGGACATTAAAAAATTAGCTAAAATTAAAAAATCTTCTCCTGAGCTTGCTTCTGTGATAGATCGTTGTATTGAAAAAGAAGCTAAAGTAACAAACAGTGACTTGTTGATTGCCTATATTGAACAGTACCTCAAAAGTCATCCAGACATCACAGATAAAGGATTTACTTTGTTGGTACGAGCCCTTGAGCCCTCTGACAGCGGTCTGCCAGTGCAGCTATATTGTTTTACCAACACAACAGATTGGCGAAGCTATGAAGCCATACAAAGTAAGATCTTTAATCACTTACTCGCGATACTTCCTTTGTTTGAGCTGAAGCCCTATCAGCGATCAAGCGATTATAAAAAAGAATCTTTGGTTACAACATGACACAACTTTTTGATACAGAAACGCTATGGCGCTACAGTCTCGATCAAGAAGGCGGCATAACACCACATCAAGGGGATTTTTCGCAAGAGCTGGAAACTCCTTTGTGGCTTCACTGTACTAGGTTAAATTTATCTTCTTTGCTGCCCATGCAAACGCTCGGTATTGATCCCGAGATCAGTGGCGTGCTTCTGGCAAAAGAACCTATATCTAGAATCATAGCGCTGGAAAATGGTGTTTTATTGGTACTTAATGGTGTAGCAAAAAATGATGAAATCAACTTGCAGCACACTACATCTCTTAGGGTATATCTTAACAAGCACTACGTGATTACGGTCCAAGAACAAGACAACAGTCTGATCAATGATCTGATGAATGACTTTGAAAAAAAACAAGGCCCTAAGTCAATTGAAGAATTAATGATTTCTCTTTTAACAAATTTTACGTGCAGGCGCTCTGATGCGATTCATGAACTCGAGAATGAAGTCGATAAACTCGATAATCAGCTGACAGGGCACCATCACTTAAGGCAAAAGCTGGCCAAAATTCGCCATTCGGCTTTACTTATTCGTAGAAGTCTCGCATTTCAACGTGATTTAACTCATGGCCGTGCCGTAGATTTGGATGCTCGCATCAAAGGCAAGGCAAGGATCAAGTGGCAGTCTTTGATTAGACAATTGGATAATGCTTCTGAATCATTAGAGATGATTAGGGCTCGTTTGGACATTATTCGTGACGCAATGATTCAACTGGTAGCAGAGCAGGCTAATAAAAAAGTATATGTGTTGTCTATTATGTCCATTTTATTTATCCCACCAAGCTTCCTTCTATCTATTTTGGGTGCTAATACCAGCCATTTGATAGATAATATGAAAAACCCCTCTTTCCTGGGTACCTTTGCAATCATCATTCTTTTAATTATTTTGGAAGTGATTTATTTAAAACGCAAAAAATTTATTTAAAGCTTGAACCATGTTCAGTAGCAAGAGAGTGACTCTTTGGCCCTAAGGTGTTCTAATGGGCTATTTGGTACTATTCTAACCCACAAGATGAACTTGGATTACGCTTCAGAAAGATGATAGAGTGTCGGTAGATGTCTTTTGGAGCATGTGATGAAAGCGTATATTTCTATTGTAGGATTTGTAATAAGTTTATCCATAATGCCTTGTTTTGCTCAAATGCCAAGTGAACTTGACGAAGATTATGATGAGATTTATCAAGAAGAAGTGCCCTGGCAAAATGAGTACATTAGCGCACACCAGTGCTTGAAAGAGATTAATAAAGCACCCTATATGGTTTTATTTGATGTGAATCAATATAACATCCCCAAACCTTTTATGAAAAACGTGCAATTCACAGCAAAATGTTTAAAAGAGCACCCGCCAATCAGCTTAATTATTGAAGGATTTTCTGCATTTGAAGGTAATGAAAATACCAATGATATGCTGTCAATTTTAAGAGCTGAAGCATTTGCAACAGAATTAATCAAATTAGGTATAGAAGAAAGCAGAATAGCTACTTATGGCTTGGGAGCTTATGAAAAAACTTCTGCCCATGGCTGGCACAGCAGAGATAAATACAAGCGGCGCATCAAAGTTATCCCTTACGTTGACATTAAGCGGCAAAAACAGTTGGAGGAAAACTCTACCATTTTACATAATGCAAATGAAGAAAATTCTACTCAAAAATGAGTCATAACTTTTGTGAGGAATTTAACTTTAATTAAATTACTAAATAAAAAATTAAATGTATAAAATTTTACAGTCAGAGTTTTCTTCTTATCCATTTTGCTCTTAGGTAAAATCCGAAGTCATTGAACCTGATTGTTTTATAGGAAATTTCCGGAGCAATCATCACTGTACTAGAAAATGGCGAAAATTTATTGCAGAATATAAAGCTTTCTTTAGAAAAGTAGTAGTCTACTTCCTACCTATCTTGATAGGCATGCAATAGTTAAATTGTCGAAGCATGTTACCTGTTCAGTAAAAGAATGATGGGATCTCTCCACAGGGCACTTATTCCTATTTATGGGTCACTTTTAAAACAATGCGAGTCCAGTAAAATTATTTTTAGCAACTCAGAAAGTTCTAATATGGACAATATTACAGTGTAAAAAGATTATCCATACACTAGAAAAGATAAAATTGTAAGGACTTACAGCTTGGCTGTAGGCAGTGATGGTTGTTTAATAGACAATATCAGCCTGAAGCATGTTAGCTATTTGAGCAATTTATCGGGCCATGTTCAAGTGATGATGTGTTGGAGAGTTCAATAATAAATCTTGATAATCGCCGTTCAGTGTCTGTGTAAAATATTATGAAGGGAGTATACTATTTTTTTACCAGTGTGACCTGATAAACAACTGCTCATCTCACATTATTTTCCCCATCACAGTTGAGGGTCATTATGGCTATTAGAACAAAATCATTTTTTAGGCAAGGAAAATTCATACGCCTAGCATCCATGATGTTTTTAATTATTTTTATTTACACAATTTTAAATAACTTAAAAGATGCATTACTTATTACATCCCCTGGTTCTGGTGCAGAGGTTATTCCTTTTGTAAAAATATTTGCTGTACTCCCCGCATCACTGTTATCTATTATTTTTTACAGTAAATTATTATCTAAGATTTCTCCTTATCTAGTGTTTTATGTGCTGGCATCTATCTTCTGCGCTTTTTTTCTCTTGTTCTTTTTAATACTCTACCCTAATATGACATACTTGCAAATTAATTTTCACAAAATACAAATCCTACAATATCAATACCCGAAGTTTCAATGGCCGTTAGCAATGCTTGCTCATTGGCTCAGTGTTTGGTTTTATGTTATGTCAGAGTTATGGATCAGCCTTATCTTAAACCTAATATTTTGGTGGTACGTGAATTCAAATGTTAGCATCTCTGAAGCACGAAAAATTTACCCCTCACTTATATTTGTATCACAGACAGCTGCCATAGTTGCCGGGTTTTTCATGAGAAATACTAATCTATATTTTAATGGAGATATGGAAAGCATGTTGAGGGTTGTAGCTTGTGTATTTTCATGTTCAATCATGGTCTTGACGGCTATTTATTATGCCTCTAATCAATACGATATAATAGAAAAAAATAACCAGTTGGCAAAACATCGTCAGAGAAAATCGATCAAAGAAGATTTCATTTATCTAAAAGATAATCCTTATTTAATGTACCTATGTATTATTGTTTTGAGTTGTGGCATATGCCTAAATTTATGTGAAGTTACCTGGAAATATTTTGTTAAAATGCAATATCCGAGCATCAACGAATATTCTGTATTTATGTCAAGTTATGCAATTTTGTTGGGTTTGTCTACTATGTTATTTGTTATATTGAGCAACTACCTATTTGCACGGTATCCCTGGAGATTGTCTGCAAATATTACGCCGTGCATTATGGGGAGCACGGCATCTATTTTTTTTATTATGTCTGGATTCAACTTAGCGCCTTTATTTGTCATAGTAATTTTGGGTATGATGCAAAACTCTATGAGCGAAGCGTCCAAGTTTTCTCTCTTTGATGCCTCAAAAGAGCTGCTTTATATTCCTCTATCGGTTTATGAAAAATCAAAAAGCAAAGCAATTATCGATGTTTTTGGGGCGAGGCTCGGTAAAAGCTTAAGCGCAGTGGGTCAGGGAGGTCTTCTCATGGTCACAGCAGGTGATCAAATGAGTATTTTACCTTATATTGTACTTGTTTTCTTTGCTATCATTATCTTATGGCTGTATTGCAATAGTAAGCTATCAAGGTTTTATACAATCAAGTTGCAGGGCATCAAAGACAGCCCGAAGCTAAAGCTTCGGGCTTGAAAACTATACTAAATGTTTTCGCATCTTTTTTATTGTAGGTTTATTTCTCTTTTCCATATGTCCAAAACATCTCTTGACAGTCATATCTTGTTTCATCTGATGCAGATCAATGAAAAAATTATCGTCATTTTCAGCATTCATTAAGAAGTCATCTGGAGTGTCATAACTACCATAATCATCATAGTCATCAAGAAAATCTTCATATGAGGTATCGTAAGAACTTTTTTGAAGATTAAGCACGCTCATCGTTATTCTCCTATATCAACGTACTTTTAAACCCTATCCAACGTGCGGTATGCCGCACATAAACATGGGGAACCATCTAAATCATATACCTCTTTTTTAAATTGTAAAGATATTTTTTTAATAAAAGATGTAACAAAAAAGATATTCTGAACTAATGATGAGCACCTAAAGCCAGTTAATTATATCAGCTAAAAGCTGTTTTTGACTGCAATGTGATTTTAGGCAGAGAAGGGCAATGCGCATTCAATTTAGAGCTTTTATAAGTCAGATGGCAAAGGTGGATTGCATTTTGATGGTCGTATAATTAAAGCATGAAGACAAAGTTCAATTATCAATCATCTGGTCAAGTCGTTTTATATCGACGTATGGTATAAGCTTTACTCTTCGGTTGTATTTTCCTTTGCTGCGCCAACCATGAGCTGGGGTCTTTTCATAAGTGCCTAGGCCATAAATTGCGGTTCTACTTTTTTCTATGCCTAATTTAAACAGTTCTTTTTGAAATGCTTCAGCTCTTGAAATTGATAGCTTGTTGTTGCTGATTTCATCACCCTCACGTGATGCAAACCCTTCAATGATCAAGCTTACTTGGGGGTGTTCTTTTAAGCAATTTGCCGTAAATTGCGCGTTCACTAGGTAGGGTGTAGGGATCTTAAATTCATTGGGTTCAAACAAAACCATATAAGGTGCTTTGGCGATTTCTTTTAAGCAATGGTGTTGATAAATGTATTGATTATGCCATGATAATTCTTCTTGATAGATAGCAGCATAGCCATCATCTGGATCAGCTATATCTTGCGCAACTGAAATCTGAGCAAAACAATAGGTAAAAGCCAAGCTCAGAGCCAGACCTGAGATTTTTACATATACTGTCATGGACTTTTCCTTTTTGGAATGGCGTGAGTCTCATTATAATAATTTCAATATGACTTCACAACCTTTAAGCGGCGATAGAGTAGTGCTATGCTACTGCTTCAACAAAGGCCTACAATTTAGCAGGCTTGTCTGTGTTAAATTAATGCATGTCAAAAGGTTTTAGACTGAATCTGCTCGAATGCCTCCCAATGATGGGGGATATGTTTGACAGTTATATCAAAATCGAATGGCCTTGGAGGCCACGCTACTTACGATTTAAGCTCTCCTTCACGTCCTGTAAGCACACATGCGCTTAAATATAAGGACTTTGTTGATCCTTTGTCATGGTTATAAAGTCTTTACGTTTGTTTTACACAGTTATGATTAAATGAGCATCCCACCATTTTTAGAGTTATTCCTAATAGCAAATCAGTAGTGTAGGTTTGCATAATCAAATGCAAGTGAATCAGTTACCAGAAGCTATGTATCATATCAGTGCGCCTCTATCTTATTACCTCTCAAGTTATTCATAAAGCGCTTTGACGTCATCAGATTTATATTTCCCTAAACACATTTCTTTGAAGGGATAAATACAAAAACTTTCAAGGCTTTTTCTACCGAGCAATAACCTTAGATTCATTTGGCTTCTATCAGTCAGCGTCACTTCTGTTGAGAATGATAAATTCCCTAGCTGCAAAAGTGTGCTGATCACATAACGCTTTTCTCGCTGGCCATTTGAGCTGGTGACGTAGCGTCTGTCTATAATTGGTGCCTGACAGGCTATAGTCACGCTTCGGTTAAATTGCAAAGGGTGAACATTAAATTTAATCCAATCCTTTCCTCTGTTGCGGAAAGTTTTAAGATCATAGGCATGTAAAGAAGATGTTTGCGCACCTGTATCTATTTTAGCTTTAATTAGGGGAATAGATAGCCCAGGCAGAGAGCACCATTCTTTCCAGCCTAGTATCGGTAAATTTGCATTTTTAATGGTCATGTAAAATATACTTCCCTAAATTAACTCCTCTAGATTATACTCTAACAAGTGAGTTCGTAAACTAATTTGAATCTACGAATCGATATTTTAGCTCGCTACCCTGAGTTGCACATCGTTGTTTAATGGATGATAGGGTTCGCGCAGGGTTGGCATGAGATGAGAATCATTAACCCTTTGCTCTATATGACTATTTTATCAGCACAACCTAGGTTGGTTACCGTGGTGGTGAAATCCTTAAACATTATGATTCTATTATTCCAAGGACAGGATCAGCGCAAGATTTTTGTGGGACAACAGTCTTAAGGCAATTTGAACTTTTTCACTATTTAAATAGACACTTTACGCTATACTGATATAATTATGTGCCTTGCGCTGAAGCATTTTAATGTAAGCATGTGTTTAAAATGTATGGAGAAATTGTATGTCCTTGGTCCTTGTGCCTTTATTGGCTCTGATTTTCTTAATTATTGGCAACAGTATGGTGCTCACTCTGGTACCATTGCAGCTACAACATGCCAATACGGGCACCATGTTGATTGGCTTCATTTCATCAGCGTATTATGTAGGCATTATGTTTGGAAGTTTCCTTTCTGAGGCTTTTGTGCTTAGGATAGGGCATGTTAGGACATTTGCAGCTTTTGGTGCTTTAACAACAGTTGTAACTTTATTGCATGTCTACTCCAGCGATGGATGGTATTGGCTGATTTTGCGTTTTTTATCAGGCTACTGCACTGCAACGCTATTGATTGTTATTGAAAGCTGGGTTCTCATTTACAGCGATGATTTTAATCGGGGCTCTATGCTTGCACTCTATATGTTATGTATGTATGCAGCTCAGACAGGTGGGCAATTTCTATTATACTTTATAACAGCGTATGACTTTATCTTTCTTTTGTCTCTTTGTAGCATTTTTATGTCTCTAGCCATTGCTACGTTAACCATCTCTAAGGCTGATGTGCCTGTTTTTGAGAAAACAGAGCCTTTGGGTTTAACCTATTTATTTTCTATTTCACCATCAGGTGTCATAGGGTGCTGTTGCTCTGGCCTGCTGTTAAGTGTTATTTATACATTATTTCCTTCTCATTACAGTGCATTAGGATTCGAGCCCAAGCAAGTAGCTTTGACGATGGGATGTATTATATTCGGAGGTATGCTTTTGCAATATCCTATTGGCCTTTTATCAGATGTAATCCCGAGACAAAAAGTCATCATTGGTGTCTGTGTTACCGCCTTTTGTATCATGGCGTTACTGACACTGATGGAATTGAGTGAGATCAGATTGTTGTTACTTTTTATGTTTGGAGGTTGTATTTTTACCATTTATCCTTTATCGATCACACATGCTTGCGGCTATTTAGACAAAGGAAATACCGTAGCGGCAATTCAAGGTCTCTTGGTGGTTTATGCTTTAGGGGCAAGTTTTGGACCAACATTGGGATCTGCTATAGTTAAAGTGCTGCCTGGTGAAACAGGGCTTAATTTTTACATCATGATTGTACTGGCTTTATTTTTATTGACTATTTTTCTAAGAGCACAGCAACGTCCGCCTTTAACGGTAGAAGAGCAAGAAAATTTTGTAGGCATGTCACCACAAAATACTCCTTTGATTGCAGAACTGGCTCCAAAAACAGAGCCAGTTGTTATAGATGAAACTTCACAGCAAAAGGCTGATTATTAAAATATTTTATAGCTATATATAAATATCTTGATGGTCTAAATTATCTAAAGCGCAGCAAAATATTACAGGAAATTCATTGTTTTTTTCTATTAAGCCTGTTTTTTTAATATTTGAAAGTAATTCATCTTGATTAGCTTCATCATAACTTAATGGCACGAACAGTAAGTTCGTGCTGATATTATGGTTATTAATGGATTGAAAATTGTTGGTTCCTTCTGGTTCAATGTGTACTTTAACATGAGCCTTATGGTAGCTATTAGAAACAAACTCTTGCAAATGATTTTGCATATCAGAAATTGCATTGTGATCATTAACAGAAGCATGAATAGTCATAATAGGTTTATGCCATGAATTACTATCAAACAACAAAGAGACCAAGTGCAGACTAACGTTGAAGCTTTCTCTTGCTTCTGCGTGCCACCAAATGTCAACATTGTTTATTTTTTTTGACAAAATTGAATTCTTTTTCTTTTTGTTTGAACTATCTTTAAATAAAACAATATTTTTTTGATGTTGATAACAGATCGAAAACAATGAGAGCATGTCATCGTTAAGATCAGAGTTATCTATGATAGGCCAAAAAATGGTATTGGGTTGAATTCTCCCCATGCCGTAAGATTGAACTAAATTTAAGAAACCATCTATCGTGTTTTCAGATGTTTGCATTTCTACCAAAACTTTTAATTTATGTTTCTTAAAGTGGTTTTCTATAGCTAATCTTGCAGTAACCAGTCTTTCAGGCGTAGTGTCATCAGGTAATGTGCTGCCAAAAACAAAAAGACCATTATGTTTTGTGAGAGAGTATATTAGTTTGCATAAATTCATGTGTTGTCTTGGGGAAATGGCTAATAACATAGCAATAGGGTGCCATGTTAAAACATTATCTTCTCTTTTAGATAAGTTATATAGCGCGTATCTTGATAGGAAAAATATAATACTGTTGCGTAGATCTGAAAAGGATGTATCGATGGATTTTAACCGAAAACCTATATAGAACAGCATTATAATGATGATGGATAAGATACTTAAAGAAGCATTGATCATAAACATCATAGTTAGACCCATGATAAATCCTATGGTTGGCAAGATATAGGGTAGTTTGAAGTCCGGTCTCCAGCTGACTGTATTCATATAGGCATTGATAGCAGCAATAAAGTTCAGCAATGAATAGGAAATAAGACAAATCATAGATAGTATAGGAATGATCTGATCAATATGAGTATAAATAACCATCAGCATGGTGACGAAGGCCATTGAAAACAGGGCAAGACGGGGTTCTTGGTATTTGCCATAGGTTTTTGCAAATACTTTGGGAAAAACACCATCTTGAGCCATAATTTGCATGATTCTGGGCGCGGCCATCAAAGAGCCTAATGCACTGGAAAGTGTGGCTGCAAAAATACCAACGTACATAATTTCTTTTGAATAACTGAAATCTACCAGCACAAAAGGATCGGTGCTTAGGTGGTAAGCTGACACATTTAGGTGCATGAATATGACAAGAATACCGTATGTCAGTGCGGCAAAAATAACTGATGATACATTACCCCACAAAAGCGACTTAACAGGGGTTTTTAAATTTCCAGACAAAGCCATACCTGCTTCAATCCCAGTTAGTGCAGCATAAAATAAAGTAAAAGCACCAAAAAACGATAAATTCTCATAAAAAGGTTGGATGCTTTCCATAGGTGGTAGTTGTGAATTTTGGCCTAAAAATACGTTCAGAATAGCTATGATCAAAATAGCAAAAATGATCCCTTGAGTTTTAAGAGCGAGATTAGAAGAAATAACTGCTGTTAATGTTAATAAAATAATGGTTGTAATTTCAATCACTGTTATTGAAAATTGTGGATAAATCTCATGAAATAACACCGAGAAGCCACTGACGGTTAAGCACATAGAGCATATTTGGCATATAATTAAAGCTAAGCCTAAAGCACTGCCACACTCAATCCCAAGTGTTCTAGATATTAAATAGTAAACGCCACCTGCACCTACATCTCGACTGGAGGCAACCGCGGCGATAGAAATGCTTGTAATCAGCATAAAAACTAAAGATAAGCCGATGATCCCAAGCATGGGAGCTATCCCCACCGCACTTGAAATCACACCTAATCTCAAAAATAAAATGACACCAAACATCATGGTGATGTTTGGTACAAATATCCCATAAAACGTTCCGAATTTTCTATTATTCAATTTAATCCTACGTATTTATTGATTGTTAAATAAAAGTTTATAATATTATTAAGTTAATAACGAAGGTTATTATTTTCAATAATGGTCTCTGTCTTTTGTTAATATACAACATTTTTAAGCATGCAAAATGTATTTGTCAAATTCATGAAAACCTTAAATTATGAAATTGAAGCGACGCTTTCACCACTTGGTTACACAAAGTGATGAAAGAAAACAAGCGCTCTTAAGTAATTTTCAACGTTCTATACACCTACGTTTAATCTTCACTGAGCATCTGATAATATTCATTGGTTAAGATTTATCTGATATGTAGCCTAAGGGACGCCATCTAAATATATTTCAAGCGATTTTAAATAATTTCGATGCTTGCATATGGCTAATATTGAGGTATCTTCTCCAGAATATTACTGCCTAATGCTGACTCAAAGCTGCTTCTTTATCGTTTCTTTTCATAACTAAGGGTAACATAGCTCTTTAGCGATGAGTACCTCAATTAATGTCCAATACTTTTGTATAAAACAAACGGTTCTGTAAAATACTGTTGAATTGATTCAACATTGATCAATTTACAAATGAGAATCTCAGGTTTATTCTCGATATTTTGAGAATTCGGGGAAATTGAACAAACAAAGCACCGCTTTAAATGGGTGTGGCTCTAAGCTGGACAGACTGTTAGAAAACGCGAGAATACTTTAGCAAATGTAATATGGCTTTTTTAAAGGAACAGATGCGCTATGAACAGAGATTCTACGCTCCTGAAGTACGCCACAATTTTAACACTTACCCTATAATAGGCATTATAAATAATTTTTGAGCTGAATTTTTGGTCTCATTTTATACAATGCAAAGTTTAAAACTTCAGTTATGTTTATCCTGAAACTGCGAATGTAACTTCGGGTAAAAAGTTGTTGAATGGTATTTTAAATGCTGAGTTATCAATAAGGGCTCTTTATCTTGCATGCTAGCTTGCAAGATCAGGCTTTCATAAGGTCTTAGCTAACACTTAAAGTACTTAGGCTTAATTGAAAATAATCACAAATTTTTTCTGATTCTCAGAAACTGAAACCAAAGTATTCAGTCCTTTTTACGAAGCCCGGCCTAATAATCTATGGTCATTTTTTTCAATGAAGTAAAAGGCTGCTTTAGCATAGCCTCATAAATATAGAAGCTGCTGTAAACAAGGTATTTTTTATGAGCATCCTGGTATCTGGCTAACAATTCAGCATGCTTGCTTCTGTTCAGTGTGGTTTAAGGAAGAATCTTCTTGCAAATTAGGCTTAATAAAAACGCTATCTCATTGATTTAAAAAGATTAAACAGTTTTTTAAATTTTTAGCTTAAAAATTCATATATTTCAAGGGGCATTTTATGGCAATAAATAGACAAATAAATTGACATAAAAAATGTAATGTTATATGATTAAAAAAATAAACAAAAAGGTGTTTTATAGAAGTTAAAAATAACCTAAAATCTAACTAGAAAATTGCTAAGGGAGGGCTTAAACAAATATTAGGTGCTATCTCAGATGATGACCTTGAAAAATTTGATGGGGGTTATGAGGCGCTTGTAGGTGCGCTCATGAAGCACGGCCGCTTTACTGAAAAGGAGGAAAAACATCATGTAACAAGCATTATGGAGAAGGTAGCTAAAAAACTCTAAGAATCGGCAGAAATTACCCAACATAGAGAAAGGAGTGAGGTATGAATATCAAAAAACAAATAGTCGCAGCTACCGTGGTTGGCGTTTCTATGCTAAGCGGTTGTGCAAAAGATCATAGCCAACTGCGTACAACAGAAGCCGATTATGAAAAAATGACACGTAAGCACCAAACAGCTTATATAAAAGCTCACAGTTGTTTGCGCGAAATGAGCGAAAAACCCTACGCGGTATTTTTTGATAATGCGAGCAGCGTCATACCTAAAGCGCAGCACAAAGCGTTGGATGCAGCCGCTAATTGCTTGAAAGCGCATCCTAAAATAGCCGTATGCATTGAGGGGTTTGCAAGCCAGAAAGGTAATGATGAGTTCAATGCTCAATTATCTGAAAAGCGAGCGAAAAAAGTTCGAAAGGCGTTAATTGCTCGTGGAGTTAGCCCTGAGAATATTTTGTATACTTCAGGTTTAGGCGTTATGGTGAAACACCAACCACACCATTGGGAGCTTCCTGCAGAAGCCTACAACCGTCGTGTGAACATAACGCCGATTGACATATACTAACTTAGCATGGGCGGGTTATTCCCGCCCATTTTCAGACTAAGGGAGAAATAAGGATGCTGAATTTATCTTTAGACAGCGTTACCAGAGAAAAGGCGCGCGATGTGCTACAAGCCTTGCTGGCAGATGAGTTTTCTCTTTATACTCAAACGCTTGATGCTCATTGGAATCTTCAGGGCAGTAATTTCATAGCTTTGCATAAATTACTTGAAAACCAATATGAGTCTTTTAAAATTTCAGCGGATGAAATTGCTGAAAGAATTCGCGCCTTGGGTTTTGAAACAAAAGTAGGTTTTGATTTGTACAAAAAATCATTGGTCAATGACAGTCTAAAAGGTAAGCACCAGTCTGATCAAGTCATTATGATTTTGCTTGAGAATTATAGTAAACTTATTTCGCACATGCGTGAAAGTATTCAGGCGCTGAGCCAAACACAAGACTTTGTAACGGTTGATATGCTGACAAAATGTTTAAGTCAGCATGAAAAAAATGCTTGGATGTTGAACAGTCATGTTGCTAAGGAGTGATCATGTCGCTTATCAATTTTGAATTAAAAGAAAAGGCTACTGTACATATCAGTATTGAAAAAAAACTTTTAAAAGAAATAGATGACTACTGTCATTGGGAGGACATTAAAAAGAAAGCATATTTTTTTGTACAAGCAGCACGATTTATCTTAAAAAATGATGCTCAGTGGATTGAATCTCATTCTAATAAATTAGCTTAGCAAGGAGGTTTTATGAATAGAGCAACGCGGATAAGCGCTTGGCTGACAGTTAAAACAATAAATGTACTGATATTTGTTTTCGCTATTTTTGGCTTATTTAGTTTAGCTATGTGGGGTGTGACTTCTGGTGAAATATCAAAACTTAGGCAAAATTATCATAAGGTGCTCCATGCTGAGGTTACTGAAGGTGAGATATCTTCATTGAATTCAGAGATTTTAGGTCAAATGCCTCAATTAGAAAATACTAAGGAGTTAAAGGAATTTATTGAAAAAGATGAATGGTTAAGTCATGCGTGTAAAGTTTTAAGTGGTGTATTTACAATATTTATCATCATCGCGTATGTAATTAAAGTTCAGTTAATTAGAGAAATTCCTGGAATTAGCGATTCTGGCAAGAAAGGAAGGCGCATCATTATGCATAATTAATGCTGCCGATAATGTTCAATCACAAATACTCTACAAAGGAGAATAATCATGAAAACAACCAAATCAATATCAACACTTATATTGTTTGTTCTAAGTTTTTTTTATACTTCCTACACATTGGCTCTAAATGATGTCAAGCATATTAAGCGCAGCGACTCTTTAATTACAGCAGAAACTAAGCTGAAATTGCTTAAAAATCCTATTTTACCATTAGACGTTAGTGTTGAAACCAACGATGGTTTAGTGACCTTGTCAGGCCTATTAGATACTAAAATTCAGCGCAAAGAAATACAAAGTACTGTTGAATCAGTTGCAGGAGTTAGAGGCATTGATGTTCAAAACTTAAAAATTTCCTCCAACAAACAATTGGTTGCAGATGGCTTAATAACTACGCGAGCAAAAATTGTACTCATTAAAGAAAAACTTTTAGGAAATGATGAATTATCTCTTATGCCTTTACATGTTGAGACAAAAAATGGTGTAGTCTACCTTATGGGTTGGATGCCGAATAAACGAGTACTTAAAACCGTTCTTAGCAAAATAGAAGCTGTGAATGGCGTTAGTCATATAGAGCACAGTGTTAAATTTACAGCGTGAATGATACAATTCAGAAGTAAAATGTCTAACTAACAGACGATAAAATAAGGAATTAGCATGTCAAATAATATTAAAAAAAATAAATTGCTTAAGCTACTTTATACACTGCCATTATTATTGGGAGTTGCCGGTTGTATGTCAGTCATTCGTGGTCAAGAAAGCGCTACTCAATATGCAAGTGGCTCAACTGTTACTGCAAAGGTAAAAGGGACCCTTATTGCTGATAGCAGAGTAGGTGCTGATCAGATTCATGTTGAGACAAAAAAAGGATCGACAGTTATACTTAGTGGCGTTGTGAAAAATAGCCAACAAAAGCATGATGCAGTTTATTTGGCTAAAAAAGTTAGAGGAGTGGAAAAAGTTATTGATCGTCTTACCCTTGAAAATGAACTATAATGGCAATTTAGATGACATCTCAGCACCTTCAAGTTGGCAGTTTTGGCGTGGCAAAATACTTGAAATTAAACCTTAAAGAATCACAAACTGATGTATACATGAATGCTTTGGTTGTCTTGATTTTAAATAAATGGATGACAGTAATTGTGTCGTTTTCTGTGAAAGCTAAGGAAAATATTTTATAGTGATGACTTTATTTTTTTATATTGACTAAAATGCACAAAACAAGACAGCATAGTTGTTGCTAGACAATACTTTTGACAGTAAAACGTTAATGAAAATATAGGAGTTGCTTAAAAGTGTGCAAATTCAAAATTTGTAAAATTTTGGTAGCCTTGACTTTGAATTTTTTGTTATTACCTTTGGTTTTTGCAGAAGCATCGATATTAGAGGCGGGCTCTATGTTTAAACCTTTAATAGCCGATCCTAAGTGGCCTAGGTTCACTTTAGCTTACCAATATGATGAAAATAATACATTAGCTAAACATGCTTTTGCGCCTAATTTCGGTGGGAATTTGGCATTGATTAGAGGTAAAGGTAAGAGAACTGCTTATGAAGTTAGTATCCAGGGAGGTGTTTTTGCACTGATGGCAATAGGGCAAACGCCGACAAAATTAATTAATACAGATTATTATGTTGCTCTTGCTCTAACCAATCAGTTTGATCCGTTTACTTTATTCACACGAGTTTCTCACACCAGTGGTCATTTGGGTGATGAGTTCATGTTAACAGACAAAGGGAAACAGACCAATAGAATAAATTTAAGTTATGAGAAGTTGGAAATGATTCTGAGCTTAAATAATTCAAGAACGCATGGCTTTAGACCTTACTGGGGGGCGGGCTATATTATAACAGCTGAGCCAAGTTTCTATAAGTCACTAACCTACACAACTGGCTTAGAGTACCGGCATCATTGCATTGATAATGCAAACAGAGTTCGTCCTCTTATCGGCGTGCATTTAGATGGTTCACACAATTATGATTGGCGCCCATCTTTTTCTATTAAAACGGGGCTGCAATTTGAAAATAGTTTAATTCTTGGCAAAAATTTTCAAGTATTATTAGAATACTATAATGGTAATAGCATACATGGTCAGTTTTATAAATTAAAAAGAAAGTATTTTGGATTAAGTTTCAGCGTTAATATTTAATAGGATCTACAAATAGACACCATAGCTTTCAGAATGGTTGGCTGTAATTATGATGGATAGTGCTTGTGTTCACGTCAAGCATGATGGCAATATTTGATATAAAAATAGTATGACGTGGATTTCTATCGTTTAAAATAAGTCATCTCTGTCCAGTCTGTGTAAGAATGCTTCTTATGCTGAGTTATAATAAATAAAAATTTTATGTTTTTTGGTAATAAAATATGCACTTATATATTGTTCTGTAAATCAATCTCTAGCTTTATGCAAATACCCAGATAGGTCAAACTACTTACGCAAAACCACACAACAAATCATTCAATTGAGGAATTAAACGACTACAAGAGAAAATTTACAAATACTTGATTTAGTCTTTACTGATAATTTGTGAAACTTCGATGCTAAGCTTTTTCTGGTGTTCAAGCCAAAGAGGATCATGATCCAAAATATATCGAATGGCTTCATTAAAAAAATGATCGCGTTTTTTTATGCCTGCCCATGAACAATATTGAGATACTTTATCAAGCAGCTCTTGGTTCATGCCAACACGCACATAAATTTTTTTCTGATTGTCGGAAGATATTAAGGGCATAGTCATTCCTTAAGTTTAAATTAATATCAGTTTTTATAGTATAAAAAATTTTATAAACTGGGTCAAAAAAATGTTGATTTAATATCATGATTTTGGTTAGGTAGTATGACTGTACATTGGCAAATAAATTAAACATAATAAACGCACACAAATTAGACATAATTCTGCTATGTTTGTAAGCTTCTGATTTTTTGTAATGAAACAGTTTGATTAGAATTAAATATAGTTTTTCTGACATTTACATGCTCATGGTGGCATAAACGCAGAGGCTGGACTTCCCTTGGCAGTATGTAGTTGCTGAGTCTTCTTCAAATAGAGTTTAAATTAATGCAATCAACTTTACTTCTTTCATCTTAACCAAAGGATTCGCCTTCCTTTTTTTCTAACCATTCATAAATAACTTCTTGTGCTTTTTTTGCAGTTAAACCATAGTTTGTTTGTAAAGCTAGGTTAACTTTATCAAATTTTGATTTTTCATGTTCAATTTCGTGCAAGTCAATTTTTTCCCATTTAGAGATTAATTTGTGTCGGGTGGCATGCCAGGTTTGATGTAAGTAATGTTGCAGGTAAGCTTCTTTTACTGAATTTTTTAATCTATGAATGCAATTTGCTTGAGATATATTATATTTTTTTGACATAACCTCAACTAATTTTTGTGTGTCTTCCTTTACGTATTCCCAATCTTCATCTGTTAGTCTTGTGTGCTGTTGCTTGATATGGGCCAGTGCCAGCCCCAGGTAATTGTGTAAAAAATACTCTCTTTTTTCTGTGCCGCCCAAAAATGTGATGGCTTTGTTAATATTCTTGCTTTGATCAATAGATTGAATGATGTCTTCCATTTCATCAACTGCAGCTTCTTTGGATGTGTGGCATTTTTCTAAAAAAAAGTTTTGCGCGTGCTTAACATTATTTTTGATGTTAACCCAATTTTTGGAGGTGATGATATCTTTACCGTGCGTCACCTTTTGGGGGTTAATGTTTAACCAAGAGACAATTTTTTTTGTGCTTGAGTCATGAGAGATCCAAGCGAACATAGCCGCAAAACAAATAACGATACAAACTGTGCTTAAAACTAATTTCGGGCTCATGTGGATGTTGGATTTTTTTCTGTTTTTAGCGAACATCTGGATATTATCAAGTTTCGTGTATTGTCTCGCTAAGCATGGCTGAGATTTGGCCTTTTAGATCTTCAATTAAGCCCTTTTCTTCATCTGTGACAGTAAAATAGTATCTATTCGCTGTTGCACTGAGAACATCGTTACATGCGTTATTAAGTTTGTTGATTTCTTTATCAACCAAAGTTGAAAGTATGCTAATTTCATTTTTCAAAGTATCCCAATCAGAAGATCGACATGCAAACTTGTTGTGTTGATTATCCATTTAAACCTCCTTGTTAACTGTTTATGTCGGTTTTCTTACTTTGTTGTTTTTGGGCAGCGGGTATAAATTATTTAAAGTTCTACCATGTTTTTAATCTTACCACTAAAACTATGATGAACACTTATTTAAAATACTATCAACGCAAAATTTATGTCAATTTGATAGTTAAATAAGTTTATATAATATTCATTATAAATTACCTCATAAAATTGTCAAATTTTAATTTAAATAATTAAACTAAAATACATCAAAAAATCAGCATTTTAGGTAACAAATCAGTCAAACAATAAGAAATTTTAACAAAGAATTTTAATATCAACTTTAGATAAATTTGCTACGCTCGTATTATAAAATATCTGTTTTGTTGCCTCTAAGACGATACTTACCTATTTTGCATAGTTAAGTATTTGAACCGGTAAAGTTTTTGTGCTTTCATGGTTTATTTGACCTGTCGTCAGGAAGTATTTTGCAGAACATACTGGTGCGGTGTTACTTAAAATATTTTAGTTTTATGTCCCTGTGGTTTATTGTGTATACAAAATGATGATTATAATGAATTAAATATATCCAACTGGGTTGTTTCGTAAATATTCTTAAATAAAAGCTTGAAAAAAGGAGTAAGTGTCCTTAAATTAAAATCGAGATGAGGTAAAAATAAAGGTTCATATAAAATTTTTCAGACGAAGAATTTTATATTTGTTATTTAAGGCTATCAACAAAAGGAGGTGAGTAAATATCAGGATAGAAATTTTATGATGCACAATAAGATAATATAACCTTCTTTGTTTAATTTTTAGATCTGAATAAGGAGAATTTTATGAATAAAGAAAATGTCATAGAAAAATATATTGATAACATTACTTATCTTAGAGATGAATTAGAAAGAGAAGAGAGAGAGCTTTTAAACATGTTTGATTATTATAAGGACATTTTTGACTAAATATCTTTGCAGAGGTAAATTAGAATGACATCCCTGCGTGATGTTTGTTGCCTTTTGAGGAGAAGCTTCAGCTTCTCCTCTTTCCCTAAGAGAAAGGAAATGGTGGCTTCAATACCTTTGTATCTCGAGCTGTTTTATGCATGGTGATTCATTGCATAAAATTTCGCATAAGCGATAAGTGTGCCTAACATTTCCGGTTTGACAATTGACAGGCAAAATTTTTGAGTTTTTACTTCCATTATATTTGTCAAGATCGATATTTAGGATCTCACAAGACTGTGTTCACAAGATTGGTTAGAATAAAATAAATTAATGAATAACTTAATTTCCAGGATTGATATCCATAAGTAAATTTTTGGTGATTAGCGTTACACTCAAGGCTGCACTGATGATATAAATTCCAACTACTTTATTTCAGTTCCTCTGCAGTACTTTGGTTTTTTAGCAGTTGTTTGGCATGCTCCTGAACAGTTTTATTGGCATTTTCACCATCTAACATATGTGCAATACTTTTGATTCTTTGAGATTTTGATAATGTATCCATGGTGACTGTGGTTGTTTTTTTTTGGATACTTTTTTGAATTTGTACATGGTGATGGCCCGCGGCGGCCACTTGCGGCAAATGGGTTATGCAAAGCACTTGTGAGCTTTGTCCTAGTTGTTGTAGTAACTGCCCGACAATGTGGGCAGTCTGGCCGCTGATTCCAGTGTCAACTTCATCAAAAATCAATGTGGGCAAAGTAAATTGCTGGGCAGTGATGACTTGTAATGCCAATGCAATGCGTGACATCTCACCTCCTGAGGCAATTTTTTGTAGCGGCATAAAGGGCTGCTCTGGATGGGTCTGGATGAGAAACGCCACATGCTCAGCGCCAAAGCGTTGTGGGGTTGTATTTTGTTTTTTAGATAGAGAAGTTTTCAAAATACCATGAGGCAAGCCCAGCTGTTTTAACCATTGGTTAACCCCTTTATCCAAGCTTTCCCCTGCGTGTTGGCGCTTTTGGCTTAATGTCTCAGCCACAGAGTCATAATGTGTTTGTAGCTGACTTAATTCTGTTTGTAGATTGTGTAGGTACTCTGACTGGTGTTCGAGTTGATGCTGCTTGAGTCTGAGCTCTTCAAGAGTTGTCAATAAATTTTCAGGCTGTGTTTTATGATGACGCGCTAAGTCATGTAATTTTGTGAGCGTTGCATCAATTTTTTCAAGCTCTGATTGCTCGTTAGGTGCGGTATCTAGATAATGTTTATAGTCATGATACGCTTCTTCAAGCTCCATGCAGGCTTGGGTTAACAGTTGATTGCCTTGGTTTAAATGTGGGTGCAGATCAGAAAAAGGTGTCAATTGATTTTTGACCTGAATAAGTTTGGCTATCAAAGCTGGTTCATCATCATTCAACAGTTTAACTGCATGATGCACTTGTTCTTGCAAGCCTTGAGCGTGAGAGAATTGATCGTGTTGTTTGACCAATGTCTGGTAGTCATTAAGTGTCAAGGCCTGTTTTTCAAGAGTTTGGATTTGCTCGCCGAGCCAAATTCTTTCTTCATCGCTGAAATCTTGCAGCTCTAATGTCTCGATTTTTTGTTGCGTAGCTTGCCAGTCGCGCACCACTTTATTGAGGTCCTTCACTAAATCATTGTGTTTAGCAAAGTGGTCAAGCAGCATGCGTTGATAATCCGGTTTCATTAAAGCCTGGTTTTCATGTTGTCCATGAAAATTTACGATGCGTTCAGCAAATCGCTTGAGCCATTGAGCCGTGATACGGGTGTCGTTGACAAAAATTCTGGAGCGGCCATCTTCAGTAATGATGCGACGAATGACGCAATCGCCATCTTCCAGGCTGATGTCATGTTCGTGAAGCCATTCCTTTAATGCAGGATAAGGTTCGCAGCGAACAATTAAGGTTAGTTCACATTGTTTGTGGCCAGGTTGGACTACGGGCGTATCAATACGTTTCCCAAGGCACAGCTCAATGGCATGCAGCATGATGGACTTGCCTGAGCCCGTTTCACCGGTGATGACGGTCAAACCATCGGTCAGATCCCAGGCCAACCTATCAACAATGATGAAATGCTTAATGGATAAGTGTGTCAGCATGTATTATTTCGATGTTTGGTTTGCCAGCCTAGCTTCGAGCGTAAAGTTTCATAGTAATTATATCCCAGCGGATGGATTAAAGTAAGCAATTTGTCTTTTTTACATACTGTCAGAGTTTCCCCAGGGTTGATGGTGCCGACCAACTGGCCATCACAGCGCAGTTGGCAAGGTGATGCATTGCAGGGGTCCAGCGTGAGTTGGATGGTGCTGTGCCCGCTCACCACAATGGGCCGACTGCTCAATGTATGTGGAAACATAGGCACCAGCACGATAGCGTCAAGTTTAGGATGTAAGATGGGGCCTCCACCTGACAAGGTGTAAGCAGTAGAACCTGTGGGTGTAGCTATGATGACACCGTCAGCACGTTGTTGGCATACCAACTCAGCATCCACGTACAATGTAAACTCTATCATACCAGGATGGTTGCTGTCTGGCACCAGCACGACGTCATTAAGAGCCATGGCTTTTTCTGTTTGAGTTTGCATGGTCAGCAAAAAGCGTTGTTCGCGGTTGCATTTATTCTGAAGGATCTGTGATAAATCATGCTTTAATTGTGTCGGCAAAATATCGGTCAAAAATCCAAGGTGCCCACGGTTGATGCCAACCATGGGTACATTGTGTTCAGCTGCTGTAGGTGCAATTTTGAGCAGGCTACCATCGCCACCCACCACCACAATCAGATCCCAGCTGGGATCGATGCTAGACAGTGGTAGCACATATTCAGCTGGGATATCAAGGCCTGGCGCTGTGTCGCAGTCCACATAAATTTGAGAGCTCCACGTACTTAAAATCTCCAAAGCTTCCATCAGCGTGATGCGCAGGTGGCTGTTGAGACTTTGCCTGGGGCCACTGAGGAAGATTTTTAAGGGCTTTGATTGTGAATATTTGTTCATAAAATTATTTTAGCTTTAAAAATAACCCTGCTTCAGGCTTCAAGTTTTTTAGCAATCTTTTGGTAAGAGTGCTAAAATGTTTGACTGATTCAAGGCCTATGGGATACATGGGTAGGTTATCGGCTTTTAATGAAAATTTCTATGCATGATCATAGCTTAACAGAGCGGGCTCAAAGGGTACTGCGCGAATTGATGAAAAAGTACATTCGTGACGGCCAGCCTGTGGGTTCGCAAAGCTTGGCACAAAGTGGTGAGCTCTCGCTCAGCGCTGCCAGTATTCGCTCGGTGATGGCGGATTTAGAGGCTAAAGGACTTTTGCGTTCGCCGCATACATCTGCAGGGCGCGTACCCACAGACGACGCTTTTCGTTTATTTGTCAATACCTTACTGACAGTACAACCTATTGAGCAAGCCGTATTGGCTGCTTGTCAAGCAGCGATTGATGCCAACGATGACCAGCAGGCCTTAGCGCCTAATATTTCCAAGCTTCTGTCTCAAATGACCAACCTGGCAAGTCTTGTCACGGTCCCTAAACCGAAACAAATGTTGTTGCGGCATGTGGAATTTTTACCTCTATCAGAACAAAGGCTTTTGATCATTCTTGTTCTCAATGAAAAAGAAGTGCATAACCGCATCATTCATGTAGATAAAAATTATACAACCGATGAATTGAACCGCTTAAGCAAGCTTTTGGTGGAAGCCTATGGCGGTCAGGCCTTATCAGAGGTACGCAAATCTATTCTGGATAGCATGGAGCAAGATTGGCAGATGATGGATAAGCACATGCGTCATGCGCTTTTAATGGCCAATCGTGTTTTAGACGCTCAGTCTGATATGAGCAATTATGTGATGTCTGGTGAGGCCAACCTATTTTCAATTGCACAAGAGAAAGGCGCTGAAAGCTTGCGTGAGCTCTTGGAAACTTTTGCTGAACAGCAAGAAATGTTGAAATTAATCGACCGTTGTTTGCGGGCTGATGGTGTACAAATTTTTATTGGTCGTGATTCCAGCTGCGATGCCTTGGTGGATTGCAGTGTGGTAGCAGCACCTTACAGTAACGAAGAAGGTGATTTGTTGGGTCTTTTGGGGGTTATTGGGCCCAGACGTATGGATTATGAGAAAGTCGTTCCCATTGTGGACGTGACAGCGCGGTTGTTGTCATCTTATCAGGCTTGAAAAATGTTCGTGTGTTCCCATAAAGAATATAATAATCAAATGAAACCATAGGAGTTTTTGCGTGACAATGGAAGAGGACAAAATACAACCTGAGACAGAGGCATCGGAAGATGCTGGCCCTAAAACCCCAGATTTAGTCATCTCGGATCTTCAACAGCAGTTGGCTGCGATGACTGAAAAGGCCGATGATCATTGGCAAAAGGCATTGCGAGCCGCTTCTGATTTAGATAACATGCGCAAGCGCTCAGAGCGTGATGTGGCGCAAGCCCATAAATTTGGAGTTGAGAAACTGGTGGTTGAATTGCTACCTATTCTTGACAGCTTGGAGCAAGCCATCAGTGCAGCAACAGAGCCAGGCCCTGAAGCCGGTAAGGATGTAGTCACTGGTGTAGAACTGACCTTGAAGATGTTCACAGCGGCTCTGGCCAAATTTGGTGTGACGGTGCTAAATCCTTTGGATGAGAAATTTGATCCGAATTGCCATGAGGCTATGACAATGCAACCACACACTGAAAAGCCCTCAGGGATAGTGCTTGATGTGCTACAAAAAGGTTACTGCTTAAGTGAGCGTGTCATCAGGCCGGCTCGTGTGGTGGTTGTGAAATAATTGTTTTATATTTAACCATATTTTAGATGAGGCACTTGAAAAACCTTTGTAATGACCTCACTTAATGTTCATAAACATATAGATAAAGTTACTAACTAGGAGATTGAATTATGTCAGGAAACCCTATCATTGGTATTGATTTAGGTACCACCAACTCTTGTGTCGCAGTGATGGAAGGTGGCAAGACTAAAGTGATTGAAAATCAGGAAGGTCATCGCACAACGCCAAGCATTGTTGCGTATACCGATGAAGGCGAAATTTTGGTGGGAGCATCGGCCAAGCGCCAAATGGTAACCAATCCTGAAAACACCATTTATGGAGTGAAGCGTCTCATTGGGCGAAAATTCGATGAAAAAGTAGTGCAAGAAGATATAGCTAAAGTGCCTTATGGCATTGTGGCTGCTGACAATGGTGATGCGTGGGTTAAAGTCAAAGGAGATAAAAAAGCGCCTCCACAGGTTTCTGCTGAGATCCTTATGAAAATGAAAAAAACAGCTGAAGATTACTTAGGTAAAGACATTACAGAGGCTGTGATCACAGTGCCAGCTTACTTTAACGATTCTCAACGCCAGGCTACCAAAGATGCAGGCAAGATTGCAGGCCTTGAAGTCAAGCGAATCATCAATGAGCCTACGGCCGCAGCTTTGGCTTATGGCATGGACAAGAAAGAAGGCGATCGTACGGTTGCTGTTTATGATTTGGGTGGTGGTACCTTTGATGTGTCTATCATTGAAATTGCTGAAGTAGACGGTGATCATCAGTTTGAAGTCTTAGCAACCAACGGCGACACTTTTTTGGGTGGCGAAGATTTTGATCAAACTCTCATTGATCATTTGGTGGTTGAGTTCAAAAAAGAATCGGGCTTGGATTTGCACAAGGACCCTTTGGCGCTGCAACGTTTAAAAGAGGCTGCTGAAAAAGCTAAAATTGAGCTGTCTTCTTCTCAGCAAACCGATGTGAATCTACCTTACATCACAGCCGACGCCAGTGGCCCCAAACATTTAAATATGAAATTGACTCGTGCCAAGCTTGAGTCACTGGTTGAGGCTTTGGTTGAGAGAACCATCATACCTTGCCAGACGGCACTTAAAGATGCCAAATTATCAGCTTCAGACATCAATGATGTGATTTTAGTTGGTGGCCAGACCCGTATGCCTTTGGTGCAGGAGAAGGTCAAGGCGTTCTTTGGCAAGGAGCCACGTAAAGATGTGAATCCTGATGAAGCTGTTGCTATGGGGGCAGCTTTACAAGCAGCGGTATTGTCAGGTGATGTTAAAGACATCTTGTTGCTTGATGTCACGCCTTTATCACTGGGTATTGAAACTATGGGTGGCGTGTCTACTAAGTTGATTGAAAAAAATACCACCATTCCAACTAAGGCATCTCAAGTATTTTCTACCGCGGATGACAATCAAACAGCTGTGACTGTGCATGTACTACAAGGTGAGCGTGAGCGTGCTGTGAATAACAAATCCTTAGGTCGATTTGATTTGGCAGATATTTCCCCAGCCCCACGTGGTATGCCACAGATTGAAGTGACTTTCGATATTGATGCCAATGGGATTCTTAACGTGTCTGCTAAGGACAAAGCGACAGGTAAATCTCAATCTATCGTCATTAAAGCATCCAGTGGTTTGTCTGATGAAGAAATCAATAATATGGTTAAAGATGCTGAAATGAACGCTGAAGAAGATAAGAAATTCAAAGATTTGGTGGGTATTAAAAACCAAGCGGACAGCATGATCCATGGTACAGAAAAAATGCTGAAAGACTTAGGTGCAGAAGTTTCTGATGATGAGAAGCAAACCATTGAAACAGCCATTACGGCTTTGAAATCAGCGGTGGAAGCTGAAGATAAAGCGGATATTGAAAGCAAAATTGCCGAATTGACTGAAGTTTCGGCAAAACTTGCTGAAAAAGCTTATGCAAAAGAATCAGCGGCTGGTGCTGAAGGCACACAGGCGGAATCAACCCAGGAAACATCGCAGCAAGAAGACAATGTGGTGGATGCTGAGTTTGAAGAAGTTAAGGACGATAAAGCGTCGTAGGTAATATAACATGTCACAAAATGACTATTATAAGACCTTAGGAGTTGCTAAAAGCGCCAGTGAGGCAGACATTAAAAAGGCTTTTCGCCGTTTGGCGATGAAGTATCATCCTGATCGTAACAAGGATGATAAGCAGGCCGAGAGTAAATTCAAAGATATCAAAGAAGCCTACGAAGTGTTATCTGACGCTGAGAAACGTGGTGTGTATGATCAATATGGTCATGAGGGTGTCAGAGCTCAAGCACAACAGTCCGCAGCAGGCGGAGGTGCTGGGGGCTTTAATTTTAGTGATGTGTTTGAGGACATTTTTGGTGATGCATTCGGGGGTGGCGGTCGTGGACAGCGTGGACAGCGTGGGGCCGATCTGCAGTACAATATCACCCTAACCCTCGAAGAGGCCGTCACCGGCAAGACGGTTCAAGCGGACATTCCACGACACAGTGCATGTGACACTTGCCATGGCAGTGGTGCCAAGCCTGGCAGCAAGCCTGTGGCTTGCCAGACTTGCCATGGCCATGGTCAGGTACGAATGCAGCAAGGTTTTTTCTCTATTCAACAGACCTGTCCTAGTTGTCAAGGGCAAGGTAGTCGCGTTGATAAGCCATGTACTGCTTGCTCAGGTCAAGGGCGTGTGCGCAAAAGCAAACAATTGTCCATTAAAGTCCCAGCTGGTATCGATGATGGTGATCAAATGCGGTTAACCGGTGAAGGCGAGCATCCAGGTGGCTCTGGAGGTGTGCCAGGTGATTTGTATGTGCAGGTAAGAGTCAAAGAACATGCAATTTTTAAACGTGATGGCGAGCATTTGTTTTGTCAGGTGCCCATCGATTTTGCAACAGCTGCGTTAGGTGGTAGCATTGAGGTTCCGACTTTAGAGGGCCGAGTGACTTTGAAAATCCCATCTGAAACTCAAACTGGTAAAGCTTTCCGGTTGCGTGGTAAAGGTGTGAATTCGGTGCGCCGCCAAGCGCAGGGTGACTTGATGTGTACAGTGATGATAGAGACGCCTGTGAATTTGAATCCAACACAAAAGCAATTGCTTAAAGATTTTCAGCAAGCCATTGCTTCTGATGGAAAGACACATAGCCCTAAAGCCAATCGTTGGTTTTCAGGGGTCAAGCGTTTTTTTGAAGATATGACATCGTGAAATTCATGCTCTGGAGGAATTTTTGAGTCAGCGTCAATCAGCGATGTTAGCTTTGGCAGATGGCACGGTATTTTACGGTGACTCTATTGGTATTTCAGGTACAACGGTGGGTGAGGTGGTGTTCAATACAGCACTCACAGGCTACCAGGAAATTTTAACCGATCCTTCTTATTCTCAACAAATGATCTTGTTCACTCAGCCACACATTGGTATCAATGGTGTGAACTCACAGGACAATGAATCTGATAAGCTTTGGGCCGCTGGTGTGATTGTTCGTGAATGCGATGCATTGGTTTCACATTGGCGTGCTGAACATGATTTAGGCGCATGGCTTTTACAAAAGAAAGTGGTGGGTATTGCAGGCATTGATACACGTGCTTTGACACGTCATTTGTCAGAGCACGGTGTGCAAAATGGCTGTATCAGCTCTGAGCACGATGATCCTGAGAAGGTTATTGGATTGGCCAAAGAAGCGCCTAATTTAAGCGATTTAGATTTGGCAAATAAGGTCAGCTGCAAAGCACCTTATGTTTGGCCAAAAGAACAGAGATCTGATGTAGCTTGGCCGCATGTGGTGGTGGTGGATTTTGGGGTTAAACGTCATATCTTGGATTTGTTACACCAACATCAGTGTCGGCTTACGGTGGTGCCAGCATCTACCAGTCTGGATGCGATTATGGCTCTTGAGCCTAAGGCGGTGGTGCTTTCCAATGGTCCTGGTAATCCTGATTTTAATCAAGATATCATCAAATTGGTGCAGGCATTAATGGCAAAGCCTATTGCTTTGTTTGGGATCTGCTTTGGCTTTCAAGTATTGGCTTTGGCCGCTGGTGGCCGTACTTATAAGATGCCTTTTGGCCATCATGGAGCTAATCATCCTGTGGCGCAGTTGTCAGATAACCGTGTGCTTATTACCAGCCAGAATCATGGGTTTGCTGTGGATGAAACCAGTTTACCCAAAGAATTTGTCATTACCCATCGTTCATTGTTTGATGGCAGTTTGCAGGGCTTTGCGCATCAAAGTCGCCCGATTATTGGCGTTCAGGGGCATCCGGAAGCAAGCCCAGGTCCCCAGGATTGGCAAATGATGTTTCAACAATTTATTTCACTTTTGACGTAGGAAAACCATGCCCAAGCGTACCGATCTCAAACGCATTATGATTTTAGGCTCAGGGCCTATCGTCATTGGTCAAGCCTGTGAGTTTGATTATTCAGGCGTGCAAGCCTGCAAAGTTTTAAGAGAAGATGGTTACTATGTTATTTTAGTCAATTCTAATCCTGCGACGATCATGACCGATCCAGAACTGGCCGATGAAACCTTCATTGAGCCGCTGCAGTGGCAAGCTTTGGCAGCTATCATTGAGCAAACCAAACCAGATGCCATTTTACCTACCATGGGCGGGCAGACAGCGCTTAATTGTGCACTTGATTTAGATAAGCATGGTGTGCTTGAGAAGTATCAGGTGGCCTTGATTGGTGCTTCGAAAGAAGCCATTGATAAGGCAGAGGATCGTGAAAAATTTCGCGATGTTATGACCTCCATTGGCCTTAAAGTTCCAAAGTCAGCGGTGGCACACAGTTTAGAAGAAGCTCTACAGGTGCAGGCGCACATAGGTTATCCCACCATCATCCGGCCATCTTTTACTTTAGGTGGCAGTGGCAGCGGTATTGCTTATAATCGTGAAGAGTTCACCAAAATATGCCAACGTGGTCTGGATATTTCACCGACTCATGAATTGATGATTGAAGAGTCGCTCATTGGTTGGAAAGAATTTGAATTTGAGGTGGTTTGTGATGAAGTAGGCAATGGTATTATTGTGTGCTCTATCGAGAACTTCGATCCGATGGGGGTGCATACAGGTGATTCGATCACTGTGGCTCCGGCATTAACATTGACTGACAAAGAATACCAGAGGCTTCGCCAGTACTCTATTGATATTGTGCGAGCGGTGGGTGTAGCCACAGGTGGCGCCAACGTACAATTTGGTGTTCATCCCACCACGGGTGATGTGATCATTATTGAGATGAACCCACGGGTATCGCGCTCTTCAGCCTTGGCGTCAAAAGCCACGGGTTTTCCTATTGCTAAATTAGCAGCCAAGCTTGCCGTGGGCTATACCTTGGATGAGTGCACCAATGACATCACAGGCGATAAGATACCTGCGTCGTTTGAGCCAAGCATTGATTATGTGGTGGTTAAAATCCCACGCTTTAATTTTGAGAAATTTCCACAAGCGAGCCCTCAGCTATCGACACAAATGAAATCGGTGGGCGAGTCGATGGCGATTGGCAGCCAATTTCGAGAAGCTCTGCTCAAAGCTATCTGTGGGTTGGATGTGGGTAAATATGGCTTTGAATCTACTTTACATAAGGCAGAAGGTGATAAGCAGCAATGGCTGAAAAGCCAGTTGCGTGCGCCAAGCCCAGATCGCTTGTGGCACATAGCTGATGGCTTTCGCCTTGGTATGTCTGTGGATGATGTGCATCAATTGACACACATCACGCCATGGTTTTTAGCACAAATGGCGCAACTGGTTGCTGAAGAAGAAACTTTAAAAAATAAGACATGGCATGAGTTAACTTCTGATGAGCTTTATCATCTCAAAAGGCAAGGTTTTTCAGATAGGTATTTGGCTTTGCTTTTGCAATGCGATGAGTCTGAAATTTACAGCAAGCGCCAGCAATATGATATCAAGCCAGTTTTCAAGCGTATCGACTCTTGTGCTGGAGAATACCCTACAGCCACAGCTTTTATGTACGCTACTTACCAGACTTATTGTGAGAGCAAACCTACCTCTGCAAATAAAATCATGATTTTAGGCAGTGGACCTAATCGAATTGGCCAGGGTATCGAATTTGATTATTGTTGTGTGCAGGCAGCTCAAGCTTTGCGAGAAGTAGGCTATGAAACCATCATGCTCAATTGTAATCCAGAGACGGTTTCTACAGATTTTGATGTCTCCGACAGGCTTTATTTTGAGCCCATCACCTTTGAAAGTGTGATGGCGATTGTGGAGCGTGAAAAACCCCAAGGTGTGATTGTACAGCTGGGTGGTCAGACACCTTTAAAAATTGCCAATGACTTGCAAGCCGCTGGTGTAGTTATCATTGGCACGTCACCTCAGGCGATTGATGAAGCTGAAGATCGTGAACGTTTTCAAAAAATGATTCAAACTTTGAATTTAAAGCAACCCAGCAATGCTATTGTCAGCAGTCCTGAGCAAGCGCTGCAAGCGGCTAAAGATATTGGTTATCCTATTGTTGTCAGGCCTTCTTATGTGCTTGGAGGTCGCGCAATGAAGGTGGTGTTTAACGATGAAGAGCTCAGTGCTTATTGCCAAAAACATGGTCACCGTTGGCAGGCATCACCTTTGTTGCTGGATCATTACTTGAATGAAGCCATTGAAGTGGATGTGGATGCAGTGTGTGATGGTAAGGAAGTTTGGATCACAGGCATTATGGAGCATATCGAACAAGCTGGTATTCATTCCGGTGATTCTGCTTGTGTACTACCACCCATGCATTTAAGTGTGGTGGTGCAGCGTACTTTAAAGCGCCAAATTACAGCAATGGCGTTGCATTTAGGGGTTAAAGGTTTGGTGAATGCTCAGTTTGCTATTCAACAAGAAGATATTTATGTGTTGGAGGTCAATCCTCGCGCTTCTCGTACCGTGCCTTTTGTATCCAAAGCCATTGGTTTACCGATTACGCGGATCGCAACCAGGTGTATGGTGGGGCAAACCTTAAAAGAACAAGATATACCACGCTTATCTGATCCAGCATATTATGCGGTTAAATTACCGGTGTTTCCATTTAACCGATTTGATGGTGTGGACACTATTTTAGGGCCTGAGATGCGCTCGACGGGTGAAGTGATGGGCATTGCCCAGGGCTTTGGCCAGGCTTATGCCAAAGCGCAATTGGCAGCAGGCACTCATATTAAGCGTCGTCGTCAGGTATTTGTCAGTGTGAAAGACAGTGATAAAGTCAGGATTGCCGAAATTGGCCGCATGCTCTGTCAACAGGGTTTTCGTCTGTTGGCGACTCGTGGTACGGCACAAGCTTTGTTTGCTGCAGGTGTGGCTGTGGACAGAGTGAATAAAGTGCATGAAGGACAACCGCATATTGTTGATATGATTAAAAACGATGAAGTTGATTTCATCGTCAATACCACCGAAGGGCAGCAAGCCATTTTAGATTCACAAGTGATCCGGCAAAATGCTTTGGTACATCGAATAGCCTACACCACCACGCTTGAAGGCGCGCGCGCCATGTGCTTAGCGATGAAATATGAGAAAAACATGACTTTTAAGTCCATTCAGGCTTTAACCCAGTAAACTTATTCCCTATTTGCTACCAAGATACGTCATAGAAAGCCATATATAGAGTACATTTTACAAAAACGTACCAAATTATTTCTTGTGTTGGTTGTCTTTGGCCCCTCAATAATCCCCTTGTGTCTGGTTTATAGGCTTTCATCATTTGAAAACCCTCATACAATACCGATATATAGAATTTTTGATGCAGGCGTTATTGCTGCGCTAATTGGTGTACAGGATGGCCATAGCGACTAAACATGATTGATGGCGTGTCGCGAGCATAGCAGCTTCTTTTCAATGTAACTGTATAACTTTTTGTTTTTAATGCATTTATAACTTCAGATAGTATTGGGTTTGTAGCCTGCAATGCATGAAGATGCTGGATTATATTGTAATCATGCCGCCACATTCGGTGTATTACTCATAATAAAGGGAGGCATGCGCGCAAAATAGCTATGTGCCCAGCGGTAAAACAGTGTATAATGTTGCAAAAATATGTGCAATTAGGAGATTGGCATGCGAGTCCCCATGACATCACAAGGTGCTACGCTGCTGCGCGAAGAGTTAGAGCATTTGACAACGGTTAAAAGACCAGAGATTATCCAAGCTATTGCTGAGGCGCGAGCGCACGGTGATTTGAAAGAAAATGCTGAATATCATGCAGCCCGTGAACAGCAGAGCTTTGCCGAAGGGCGGATTTTAGAGCTTGAGTCTAAGCTTGCCAATGCGCAAGTGATAGATGTGTCTTCTTTGCCACAAAATGGGCAAGTGGTGTTTGGTGTAACAGTGCATCTCAGCAAAGTCGATAATGGTGAAACGGTCACTTACCAGATTGTAGGTGAAGATGAGGCTAATATTGAACAAGGCAAGATTTCAGTAACCTCACCTGTAGCAAGCGCTATGATTGGTAAAGAAATAGATGATTCCGTCAAGGTGCAGACCCCCAGCGGTGTGATTGAATATGAAATTATCGAAATCGAGTATAAATAAAGCATTGTTATGGCTCGATCGCGCACCAGTCATCAATGGTTAAAGGCTCACCACAGCGATCCTTTTGTGCTGCAAGCCCGCCAGGAGGGCTATCGCTCTCGTGCTGTGTATAAGCTTCAGGAGCTGCAGGATAAGTATCGATTGATACGCCCTGGACAATGTGTGGTGGATTTAGGTGCAGCACCAGGTGGCTGGTCGCAGTATGCAGCAGAGATTTTGCAGAATCAAGGCAAATTGATAGCGCTTGATCGCTTGGAAATGGACTCATTGCCTGGCGTGACTTTTGTGCAAGGTGATTTTCAAAAAGAAGCAACTTGGTCTGAGGTGTTGGCTCTTTGCGGTGGTATGCCTGTGGATGTGTTGCTATCAGATATGGCACCCAACACCATAGGGGTTGATCGCGTGGATAAGCTAAAAAGTGTACAGCTACTTGAGGACGTGGTGGCTTGTGCGGAGGATGTGTTGGCACCAGGTGGCACTTTATTGGCCAAAGTATTTCAAGGTGCAGGGGTTGATGCCATACTATTAGCCTTGCGCCAACGATTTACTAAGGTAATGTGTCGTAAACCCAAAGCGTCTAGAACCCAGTCGTCAGAGGTTTATGTGTTGGCAATAGGCTATAAAGTATAGTAAGTTAGCTTAATGCAATAGATGTTTGTACCATTTGGATTGGTTACAAAAATTCCATCTTAAGGATTAAAGAGGTTATATTTTGAACTACATGCTTCGCAATTTATTTCTGTGGTTGGTGGTGGCTGTTATTTTGGTGTCTGTTTTTAGCAGCTTCAGCCCTAAAAACCAAGGTATTGAGAAACTGACTTACAGTGAGTTTTTGCACCACATTAATCAAGGTGGTGTCCACTCTGTTACCATCATGGATCGCACCATTAAAGGCATGATGAAGAACAATCGATCTTTTGTAACTTATATTCCTATGCATGATCAGTTCTTATTGCCTGATTTGATTAAAAAAGGAGTGGATGTGCGTGGTCAACCGCCGCAGCAGCAAAGCCTTTTAATGCATATTTTTATCAACTGGTTCCCCATGCTACTGCTCATCGGTGTTTGGGTGTTTTTCATGCGTCAAATGCAAGGTGGCGGTGGCCGTGGGGCTATGTCTTTTGGGCGCAGTCGCGCGCGTTTGCTGGGTGAGGATCAGGTCAAAGTCACTTTTGCTGATGTCGCCGGTGTCGAGGAAGCCAAAGAAGAGGTTGAAGAGCTGGTTGATTTTTTAAAAAATCCAGCAAAATTCCAGAAATTGGGTGGTAAAATTCCTCGAGGTGTGTTGCTGGTTGGTTCGCCTGGTACAGGTAAAACCTTGCTGGCTAAAGCTGTAGCTGGTGAAGCCAAAGTGCCTTTCTTTACCATTTCAGGCTCTGATTTTGTAGAAATGTTTGTTGGTGTAGGTGCTTCAAGAGTGCGTGACATGTTTGAACAAGCCAAACGCCAAGCGCCATGCATCATCTTTATCGATGAAATTGATGCGGTAGGACGTCATCGTGGCGCAGGCCTTGGCGGCGGTCATGATGAGCGCGAGCAGACGCTGAACCAATTGTTGGTGGAAATGGATGGTTTTGAAGGCAATGAAGGCGTCATTGTGGTGGCTGCAACCAACCGTCCCGATGTGCTGGATCCAGCGCTGTTGCGACCTGGACGATTTGATCGCCAGGTGGTGGTACCTCTGCCCGATATCCGTGGGCGTGAGCAAATTTTAACGGTGCACCTGCGAGGCGTGCCTGTGGCTAATGATGTCAAAGCATCGGTGACCGCCCGAGGGACCCCCGGTTTTTCCGGTGCCGATTTGGCGAATTTGGTGAATGAAGCAGCCCTTTTTGCTGCGCGCGCCAACAAAGCTGTTGTCAGCATGGAAGAGCTCGATAAAGCCAAAGATAAAATTATGATGGGTGCTGAACGGCGCTCGATGGTGATGAATGAAGAAGAAAAGCGTCTGACAGCTTATCATGAAGCAGGCCACGCCATTGTTGGCTTGTCCGTACCCGAGCATGATCCTGTTTATAAAGTAACCATCATTCCACGGGGACGTGCTTTAGGCGTAACCATGTTTTTACCAGAAGAAGATCGCTACAGTCATTCCAAACGACGCTTAGAAAGCCAGCTGAGTAGTCTTTTTGGCGGCCGACTTGCTGAAATTTTAATTTTTGGTGAGGATGCTGTGACAACGGGGGCATCGAATGATATTCAGCGGGCGACCGAAATAGCCCGCAATATGGTGACAAAATGGGGTTTATCAGAGCGCCTGGGACCACAGACTTATGGTGAAGATGATGGCGAAGTCTTTTTAGGTCACAGTGTGACCAAACATAAGGATGTGTCTGATGCCACAGCACGTATTATTGATGAAGAAGTGCGAGTGCTCATCGACAGTAATTATAATCGAGCCAAAAAAATCCTTGAAGATAATCTGGATAAACTGCACATGATGTCTGAGGCTTTAATGAAATATGAAACCATTGGTGTTGAACAACTTGATGATCTGATGGCTGGAAAGCCTGCCAGAGCGCCTGAAGGTTGGCAAGATGTTGATGGCACGACAGTAAAAGCTGATGAGGCTCAGTCTGATGAGGAGGCATCGTCCAACGATTAGTCGTTGGACGAAGTGACAACCCATGACAAGCACTGTACCACCACAAACATCGACTGTTACAGAGAAGCAAAGTGTCTCTAAGCTTGATGTAGAACGCCCTTTGGTGATGGGTGTTTTGAACCTTACACCTGATTCATTTTTTGATGGCGGTCGTTACCAAACACTTGATCAGATTAAGACACACATTGAGCGCATGGTGAAATCAGGTGTTGATATTATTGATGTTGGTGGTGAGTCCACACGGCCGAATTCCAAGCCTATTTCTGTCGAGCAGGAACTTGAGCGAGTGATGCCAGTTATCGAAATGCTACGAGAGGAATTTGATGTGCCTGTTTCAGTGGATACCTCAAAGCCTCAAGTGATGAATGAAGCAGTGGCTCAAGGTGTGGTCATGATCAATGATGTCTATGCTTTGCAAAACCCTGGTGCGATAGAGGCTATGCAGGCTTGTGATGTGCAGGTATGCTTAATGCATATGCAAGGAGAGCCTGGCACCATGCAAGAAAATCCACAGTATGATGATGTGGTATCAGATGTGGTGGCTTGGCTGAATCAAAGAATTGAGGTTTGCTCGCAGGCAGGGATTGGTAAAGAGCGTTTGTTGGTCGATCCTGGCTTTGGTTTTGGCAAAAAGCCAGAGCACAACTTAACTTTAACCAGAGAGCTGGATGCTCTGCACCAAATAGGTTGTCCGATTGTTTATGGTGCTTCCAGAAAAGGAACCATTGGTCATATACTAGGTCATGATGCTGAGAAGCGTTTGGCTGGAAGCTTGGCATTGGCTGTGGTGGCTGCCATCAATGGTGCCAGCATGATTCGCACACACGATGTAGAAGAAACTTTGGATGCTTTGCGTATATTGGAAGCGATGCAACTTCTGCCCGGTGAAGAATATAGTGAGTAAAGAGGTCACTCATGTCTAATCAAAGAAAATATTTTGGTACAGATGGCATTCGCGGTAAAGTGGGTACGAAGTGTATTAACCCCGAATTCATTCTCAAATTAGGTTGGGCCATTGGCTGTGTGCTTGGTCGTATAGGCCATGGCCCTGTGCTCATTGGTAAAGATACACGTATCTCGGGTTATATGTTTGAATCAGCTTTGGAAGCAGGTTTGTCTGCAGCAGGTGTTGATATTCACCTATTGGGACCTATGCCTACGCCTGCAGTGGCTTATTTAACTCGGACTTTGAGGGCCCAGGCAGGTATTGTCATTAGCGCATCGCACAATCAATATCATGACAACGGCATTAAATTCTTTGCAGCTGATGGCCGTAAATTACCTGATGCAGTCGAAATAGCTATTGAGAGCCAGCTGGAAAAAACACTCATACCTGTTGATTCTCAGTTTTTAGGCAAGGCCACCCGTGTGGTGGATGCCCCTGGGCGTTATATTGAATTTTGTAAAAGTACCCTACCGAGCCAAATGCAACTTGGTGGTTTAAAAGTGGTTCTGGACTGTGCTCATGGCGCTACCTATCATATTGCTCCAAGCGTGCTTAGAGAGCTGGGCGCCCAAGTGATTGAGACGGCGGTTGACCCCAATGGCCTGAATATCAATAATCAGTGCGGCTCCACAGCACCCCAAGCATTGGCTAAGGCGGTCTTGGCTAATCAAGCAGATGTGGGGGTGGCGTTTGATGGTGACGGTGATCGTGTAGTCATGGTGGATCATCTAGGTCGTGTGGTCGATGGAGATGAAATTTTGTATGTCATTGCCAAATACATGCACCAAACTGGACAATTGTTAGGTGGTGTGGTTGGCACTGTGGTCTCTAATAAAGGTATTGAGCTGTCTTTAAAAAAACAAGGCATTGAATTTTCCAGAAGCCCTGTGGGTGATCGCTATGTGTTGGAAGAGTTGGTTAAGCGAGGCTGGAGCTTAGGCGGCGAAAGCTCAGGACATATCATCAATTTGCAAATCAATCAAACAGGCGATGGTATCGTCGCAGCGCTGCAAGTGCTGGCTGCTATGAGCCAAGCCAACAGTTCTCTGAGGGACTTACTTAAAGATTTAGAGCGTCTGCCTCAGGTGATTCATTCTGTGGCGTCAACGTCCCCGCGCGATGTGGTGCAGTCAGATGAAATCCAAAGCGCTGTCAAAAGTGCTGAAAAATCTCTTGGTGATTCAGGCCGAGTATTAATTCGCCCTTCAGGCACAGAGCCTTTGGTGCGCATTATGGTTGAAGGTGTTAGCATCGCTCATGTTGAGAGAACTGCTGAGCAACTAAGATTGAGTGTGATGGAGCAGTCACAGTCAGCAGACATCAAAGAGCCTGTACAACTCCTCCAGGCTGCTGTGGTGGTGTGATTTTTCTATAGGCTGTGTGAACCAGTATCTGGTTGCAGACCAAAGTCGTTTTTGAGTGTAGTCTGGATGGTATCGTATAAGGCCATTAAGTTGGGTGCATTGCTTAGGGTAGGCAGAGCTTCGATTAAACCAAGCAACTCCAATGCTGTAGCCTCATAATTCTCGCTGCCTCTAAGCTGGGTAAGCTCATAGAGTTTTGCGTGAATATTGAAAACGCCCAATGTATCTGATGAGTCGGGTGCTATTAATGTGATTTCATGGGTAAAATCGGGCAGAGACAGTTGTTCAAACCACTGGCTGGAGACAGCTTGCATTGAAAAATCAAAAGGCTGACCCAATATTCTACCTAATACTCTGTACACATTAGTCAAATCTTTTGATTGGTCAACGACTACAGGATATTTCAGAATAAGCTTAAGATTTTGCATCACAACTTTAACGATGGCTTCAGCGCTTTGCATATCAAGCGCTCGTCCAAGGCGTGCTAAATTATTGATAATGGCTTGGTGGAGCCCGTGTGCGGTCTCTGATAATTGGGCACCGGCATGATATTTTTGTAAGACAGGTAAGAACTGTTGGTCTTGTTTGTTGAGAGGAATGACATCTTCTGAAATGTCTTCGTACTTGGCAATACCTAAATATTATGAGAAAGCATCTTGCATGGCTTCAAAAAGAGTTGTAAATTCTTGATGAGAAGCATAAATCTTTGCTACGCTCTTTAAAGTTTTTCTCACAGATAGCATTTGTGTCAATACTTTCTGTGCGGTTTCTTCATTAGGATTTTGTGAAAATTGATGCAAAGTCCTTTGTGCTGCCTGAAAAGGTGCGAGCTTCCTGTTAAATAAAACATCTTGTTGCTTAGGTAAAACTGTTTGAAAACTCCTGGAAACTTCAACCAGATCGCTTCGCCATTTTAAAGTCATGGCAGAGAGCCTTGCTGTAGCACCGGAAAGTTCAGTTGTGCTGGTTTGTTGGGAATATTTTTGGGAGTGTTCATATAACTGTGTCAAATTAGCAAACCCTTAAAGAGCTTAGAT
>CAYGTQ010000003.1:0-58017 GCA_964352915.1 uncultured Legionellales bacterium | reverse complement strand
AAGATCTACACCAATCGCCATTTGGCAGAAGTTGAGCGTGGTCGTTTGCTGCATAAAAATTACAAGGCGCTTTTAATTAAACGTTAGAGCGCTCTATGCTGACAGATACTTGCCCTTGGGTTAAGGCTTGGGGCTTAATAACTTGAATGCGTAACTGTTGAACGTTCTTGTGCGTCATAACCAACTCAGCCATTTGTTGGGTTAAGGTTTCGAGTAATTGAGTATGGCGATCGTATAAGAATGTTTTGAGCATGGCGATAACCTCATCATAATTAATGGCTTGTTCGATGTTGTCTTCTTTTGCCAGAATATCAGCATCTATGATGAGATCTAAATTTACCACCACATTCTGGCGAGAAGTCTGCTCCCATTCATGAATACCTAAAAATGTCTCAAATGTAAGATTATAAATTTTCAGCGTATCCATTTTTACTCCTTTATTTGCTTATATTGTCCAGGGTTCAATATGAGCCATCATACCTCATTCAGAATAAGTTATCTCAAGGTCTCTTTGTTAATTTAGATTTGCGCTTACGAAGTCTTTGGGTTCACAAGCATTGACATGCGCAGGCATCGTCTTAGTATAAAATTATGCTGTGTTGATCATTGCGCAGTGTATACCTCGACTTTTTGCTTTATATTCACATCTAACCAATGGGGCAACGTGTACGTCAACTTATTTCCTTGTATCTGTATCCAATCTTGGCAGGGTGTTAGGATCAGCCTATCGTCACGTTTATCTACTAACGCTTGCAATGCAAGCGTCTTGTTGCCTCAAGGGTTGACTTTTTTACAAGGTAGGACTAAATTAGTGCTAATTAGAGAGGTTCGCGTTATGTTGAAAATCAGTCGCTTAGCTGACTACGCTACGGTCATCATGGCTCACTTAGCCCAGAGTCCAGACAAGCTTTGTCAGGCTAAAGCGATTGCACAAGCAACGCATGTGTCTGAGCCAACAGCGACTAAATTGCTTAAAAAATTAACTTTTGCTGGTCTTTTGCGCTCAGAATTGGGTGTCCAGGGAGGTTATGCCTTAAAGCGTGCAGCGCCTTCAATTTCTCTGGTGCAAATCTTGGAGAGTATTGACGGACCTTTGGCTCTGACGGAGTGTAGCAGTGAAGACAATGAATGCGCACTTGAGCCTTACTGTGGTGTCAGTGAGCATTGGCGCTTGATCCATCAAAAGGTGCATCAGGCTTTGGATGGTATCACTCTTGAGCTGCTTACAAAGAGTCATCAATCCCACCAACCAACTCGAACTGCGCAGCCTGCAAAGATGGCAGCTGTAAGAGATATACAGGAGAGAGCTCTATGAGCGACAGTGCTGAATTAAATCACATCATTGAGAAAGGCTATCAGCACGGTTTTGTCTCAGACATTGATGCGGACACCCTTGCCAACGGCTTGAGTGAAACTGTGGTGCGCTACATTTCACAAAAAAAAGCAGAGCCGGATTGGCTGTTGCAGTGGCGCTTGCAGGCATACCATCATTGGACAACTTTGGAGGAGCCTAAGTGGTCGAGTGTGCATTATCCACCCATTGATTTTCAAGACATGGCTTATTACTCAGCACCAAAATCTCAAGCTGAGGGGCCTAAAAGTTTAGATGAAGTCGATCCTGAATTATTGCGTACTTATGAGAAACTGGGTATTCCGTTGTATGAGCAAAAAATGCTGGCAGGTGTCGCAGTAGATGCCGTGTTTGACAGCGTGTCGGTAGCCACCACTTTTAAAGATAAGCTGGCCAAAGCAGGGGTTATTTTCTGTCCTTTCTCAGAAGCTGTGCAGAAGCATCCTGAACTTGTGAGAACCTACCTTGGCAGTGTTGTCCCAGTGCGTGATAATTTTTATGCGGCGCTCAATTCAGCTGTGTTCAGCGATGGTTCTTTTGTGTACATTCCCAAAGGTGTGCGTTGCCCTATGGAGCTCTCTACTTATTTTCGCATCAATGCTGCCAAGACTGGCCAGTTTGAGCGAACGCTGATTGTTGCTGATGACGACAGCTACGTCAGTTACCTGGAAGGATGCACGGCGCCGATGCGCGATGAAAATCAATTGCATGCCGCTGTGGTCGAGTTGGTGGCCAATACACGTGCTGAAATTAAATATTCTACGGTACAAAATTGGTATCCAGGTGATGCAGAGGGCAAAGGCGGTATTTATAATTTTGTTACCAAGCGTGGTTTGTGTGCGGGTAAAAAAAGTAAAATATCCTGGACTCAAATTGAAACAGGTTCTGCCATCACTTGGAAGTACCCCAGTGTGGTGCTCAAAGCTGAAGACTCTGTAGGTGAATTTTATTCGGTGGCTTTGACTAATAACTATCAACAAGCCGATACAGGTACCAAGATGATTCACATAGGTAAAAACACAAGTAGCACCATCATCTCTAAAGGGATTTCTGCAGGGCGTTCGCACAATGCTTACCGAGGTTTGGTACGAATCTTGCCGACAGCGCAAGGGGCCCGTAATTATACTCAGTGTGATTCATTGCTTTTGGGCGAGCGCTGTCAAGCGCACACTTACCCATATATTGAATCAAAAAATACCAGCGCCCAAGTTGAGCATGAAGCCACCACATCGCGCATCAGTGATGATCAATTATTTTATTGTCAGCAGCGTGGTATTGATACAGAGGCTGCGGTATCGATGATCGTTAATGGCTTCTGCAAGGAAGTGATCAAAGTATTGCCCATGGAGTTTGCTGTTGAAGCACAGAAACTGCTTGGCATAAGTTTAGAAGGCAGTATTGGTTAAGAAGAGGTAGACGATGTTATCAATCAAAGCTTTATCAGTTGCAGTGGATGAGAAGCCTATTCTAAGAGGCATTGATCTGGAGATAAAACCAGGTGAAGTGCATGCTATTATGGGACCTAATGGTTCTGGTAAAAGTACCTTGTCCAATGTACTGGCAGGCCAGGGTGACTATGAAGTCAGCGGTGGCCAGATTGATTGGATGGGGCAGGACTTATTGGCGATGGCAGTGGATGAGCGTGCTAGACGTGGTCTTTTTATGGCGTTTCAGTATCCAGTGGTTATTCCAGGCGTGAGCAACATTCAATTTTTAAAAGAAGCCTGCAACCAGGTGCGGCGCGCACAAAAAAAACCTGAGTTTGATGCTGTGGAGTTTTTGGATGAAGTCAAACGTCATTTGGTGGCGTTGGATATGGATGAGTCTTTTTTATATCGCGCACTGAACGATGGCTTTTCAGGGGGTGAAAAAAAGCGCAATGAAATTCTGCAATTGCTTTTGCTTGATCCACAATTTGTAATTTTAGATGAAATCGATTCAGGTCTGGACATCGATGCACTGCAAATCATTTCTAAAAATGTCGAAAATTTGCGTGATGGCAAGCGCTCATTTCTAATAGTGACCCATTATCCAAGGCTTTTAAGTTACATCCGTCCCGATCATGTGCATGTCTTGGCTCAAGGAAAAATTGTGCGCTCAGGTGGTTATGATTTGGCGTTGCAGCTGGAGCAAGACGGTTATCAAGCCGTGTTGGCTGATGCGGCGATTCCCCGCAGAGAATCAGCATGAGCGCACAATTACACGAAGCTTATTCGGCACGCCAACAAACCTTACCAGGAGATGCGCCTTGGCTTCAGGCTTTGCGTCAGCAGGCCTGGGATACGTTTTGTCAACAAGGTTTTCCCACCCGTCGCGATGAAGCATGGAAATATGTATCGTTGCGTGCTTTAAAAGAACAGATGTTTACCTCTAAAAAGAGCTCTTCTAAGCCGGGTCTGCCCAAAGACTTGGTGCCACATGTGGTGTTGCACAATGGCGAGTTTTGTCATGAGTTATCTTCATCTGACTGGCAGCAGCAAAGCTGGTTGAGCTCTACCCGTTCTCAACTTGAAGGCGCCTCGCCTCAAGCATGGTTGGCCCAGGCCAGTTGGCAAAAGCAAGCAATGTTGGCGATGAACACAGCACTGATGCAAGATGGTTACGTATTAGCTTTCCCTGAAGACATTCATGTGACTGAGCCTGTTTACTTGATGCATGTGCATGATCACAATCATCATGACAGTCATCTGCGTCACCGTATTCATTTAAAACCAAAGGCTAAAGTTACTCTAGTCGAGTATGCGATAGGTGATGATGATAAAAATTATCTGCACAACAGTATGACTCAGATTGTGTTAGCTCCTTATGCTGATTTGACTCATATTAAAATCATCAATGAATCGACAGCGAGTCATCATTTGTCCCATACCGTGGTGGAGCAGTCATCTCACAGTCGCTATCAACGCTTTGTGTTGGCCATGGGCAGTCAAATGACGCGCGATGCTTTGCAAGTTCATTTACAAGGTGAGCATGCACAATGTCAGTTACAGGGCCTGTTTCTGGCAGGAGGCAATCAGCAGGTTGCCAATCATATTACAGTACGACATGAGGTTGCACATTGTCGCAGTGACCAACATTATCGTGGTTTGGCATGGCAGCGTGGTCAGGGTGTTTTTGACGGTAAAATTCAAGTAGCACCAGGAGCTCATAACACTGAAGCTTTACAACTTAACAAGAATTTACTCTTATCCGATGAGGCAGCTATTTTTAGCAAACCACAACTTGAAATTTTAAATGACGATGTCGTGTGCCGCCACGGCGCTACGGTTGGTCAGCTTGAGCGTGATGCGCTTTTTTATCTACAAAGTCGTGGCATGACTGTAGAGCAGGCCCAAGCGTTGTTATTGCATGCTTTTGCTGAAAGTCTCTGGTCCAACATCAAGGTGAAGCGTGCAGCGCAAGATGTCGCTGATTTGTTTTCCAGTCGCTCCCAAGGTGCCATTGCCCAACTGTCGAAGGAATTTATTTAATGTCGCTGGGTTGTCAACTGACGCAGGATTTGCGCTGTAAATTTCCTATTTTGGCTTCACACATCCATGAGAAACCTTTGGTGTATCTCGACAATGCTGCTACGACCCAAAAGCCACAAAGTGTGATTGATGCCATCAGCCATTATTACACGCATGACAACGCTAACATCCACCGTGGTGTGCACACATTAAGTATGCGAGCAACCGATCTTTATGAGACAGGCCGCAAGCGTGTGCAGCAATTCATCGAAGCCCCTTCTTTTCAAGAAATTGTGTTTTGCCGTGGCACCACAGAAGCCATTAATTTGGTGGCGCAAAGCTTTGTTAAGCCAAGGTTGAAGCCAGGTGATGCTGTTATCGTGACTCATATGGAGCATCATGCCAACATTGTGCCTTGGCAAATGGTTTGCGAAACTCAAGGTGCCAAAGTTGTGGCAGTAGCCATCACTGATGATGGGCGCATCGATCTGGATGATTATCAGAAAAAGCTCAACGCCAACCCTGCTTTTGTTGCCTTATCACATGCCTCCAATGCTTTGGGCAGTATTCACCCTATTTTGGACATGGTGGCGATGGCTAAAAAAGTAGGTGTGCCGGTGTTGGTCGATGGTGCCCAAGCAGCCCCGCATATGCCTATTGATGTCACCACCTTGGATTGTGATTTTTATGCTTTTTCAGGGCATAAAATGTATGGTCCTACAGGCATTGGTGTCTTGTATGCTAAAGCAGAACATTTGAATGAGATGGTGCCTTATCAAGGTGGTGGTGACATGATTGCGACAGTCAGTTTTGATAAGTCCACTTACCAAGAAGCACCGTATAAATTTGAAGCTGGCACGCCCAACATTGCGGGCGTGGTAGGGCTTACAGCTGCCATTGATTTTTTGGAAAGCCTAGGGTTGGCTGCTGTCTATGAGCATGAGAGAGTTTTGTACCTTGATGCTCGCGATAAGCTTGAGGCGTTGCCTTTTGTGCACTTGCTTGGCGATCGCGACAACAACTGCGGTATTTTATCTTTTACATTAGAGGGTATTCATGCGCATGATATAGGAACTATTTTAGACAGCCAAGGTATTGCTGTACGCACAGGCCACCACTGTGCTATGCCTGTGATGCAGCGTTATCAAGTACCTGCTACGGTGCGAGCCTCATTAGGTGTATACAATACTTTGCATGATGTCGACGTTTTGGTACAGAGCCTGCATGAATGCAAACGTGTTTTGGGGGTGTGATGGATTTACGTGATTTATACCAAGAGCTGATCCTTGATCATAACCGTCACCCTAAAAATTATCGGGAAATCCCTGGTGCTTCGGTGGTGAAACAAGGTCATAACCCTTTGTGTGGTGATCATTTAAGCCTTTATTTGACCATAGAAAACGATTATGTGGTGGACATAGCTTTCACAGGTGATGGTTGTGCCATTTCAAAAGCATCGGCCTCTATGATGACCAGTGCCTTGATGGGAAAAAGCTTGGATCAGGCAAGAAAGATTTTTCAGGCAATGCATAGCTTGCTGACTGAAGATGGTGTCGTGTCATTGGAGCTGTTGGGCAAATTAAACGTACTGGCAGGGGTAAAGAGTTATCCTGCACGCGTGAAATGCGCAAGCCTTGCTTGGCATACCTTACAAGCTGCATTGCAAGATGATGATTTACCTGTGACCACCGAATAACAATGGATTGGCAGCCAAGCTTTTCAATGGATATGCTCAGGTATCGTGCGCGCTATATACAAAGCATTCGTGATTTTTTTCAAGAAAAAAATGTGATAGAAGTGATGACGCCACTGCTGTCTCCTCACACCATTACCGATCCACACATTGCCAGCATTGAAGTGCCCATTGCCCGCGATACTTATTATTTGCAAAGCTCACCTGAATTTCATATGAAGCGCCTGCTGGCTGCTGGCAGCGGTGCCATTTATCAAATTGGCCATGCATTTCGGAGTGATGAGAGAGGTGTGCGTCATAATCCGGAATTTAGCATGCTTGAATGGTATCAGCCAGGCTACGATCATCATCAATTGATGGATGAAATGGCAGAGCTTTTGCAAGCAGTTTTTAACGTCAGTCACACCACGCGCATCACTTATCAAAATTTGTTCAAACAATATTTCGATTGTGATGTACTGAATGCAACGGCAGAGCAATGTCTGCAACTTGTCAAAAAGCAAGGTATTGTTGTGGATGCGCTTGAGTCTTTTGATAAAGATGAGCTTCTTGATTTGCTCATGACGCATTGCATTGAAAAGAAGCTTGGGCATGACATGCCTATATTTGTCTGTAATTACCCTGCTAGCCAAGCAGCACTTGCTCGAACATCACTTGAGGATCCCCGGGTAGCTGAGCGCTTTGAGCTTTATTGGCATGGCTTAGAGCTTGCCAATGGTTTTCATGAGCTGACTTCAAGCCGTGTGCAGCGCCAGCGATTTGAAGCCGATAATGAGTACAGACAGCAACATGGTTTGCCCACGCTCCCTTTGGATGAAGCTTTCCTGGCTTGTCTTGATCATATGCCAGCTTGTGCGGGCGTAGCCCTTGGTATCGAGCGCTTATTGATGGTGGTCACCGATTCTTCGCATATAGAGTCGGTGATGGCTTTTTCGATGGATAGGGCCTGATTTGATTTTTTCGTTCCACCTCATCACCCAGTTTTGAGTCTATCTTGTTCAGATCTCATGATAGAAATGAACTGTTGCCAGGCGTGGATTCAGATGACTTCCAGGCCAAGATTTTGCATAAAAAGACACATCGGATTTTTTGGCACTGAACAAGCTTAGCCGTGTGACTCATCCGATGAAAAGCTTCGTTCTGAGCAGATGGAGAGAATATGGCATCTGTATATTTATGAAGCTCATCAATTTAAATTATTGATTTTAAACACATTTTATAATTAATAAGATGTGGCTCTCACCCCATTTGTCATTTATGGCGCAGCTGAGCTAAAATAACACCCAATTTGGTCGATAATAAGTCTATGGATGGCTCGCCAGAGCAAGGTTGTGGCGAAATATATTTAGGGTAGGCGAGAAATGGGCAAGAAGAGCTCTGAAAAGTCTTCTTTTAGCAAATCCTCTAAGGAGGATTTTCTTAAGGCTTTGCCCAAACATAAGCGCTGGGCATTTGAGACTTTGTCAAAAAAAATTACTGAGCTGCAAGCGAGAACTCATAGAATAGCTCAGAGAACATTAGACAGTAAAGCACAAGATTCAAGCGCAGCACCGAGGAGATTAAGTACTGAAGAAGAAGGATTGCTCGATATCAGTTATATCGCCGCTATTTATAATCCTCAAATTATGGAGACTGAATTGATGCGCTGTGACTTCATGCCAGGCTTGGAGGATTTCAAAGATCGTTTCATGATTGAGTTTCAAGAGATGATTAAAGACGTTACTTCCAGCAACATGGCATATCATAAACTCAGCATGCGTGAATTTGATGACATGTTAAGATTGGTATTGGCCTATCAGCTGTATGAAAAAAGACATGCTCTTTCACATCTCACTGCGCTTGATAACATTCATTTTAGTATCCCCGAAAGTTTTAGAGATCACCCAGAAGCTATAGCACAACCTAAAAAAAATGAAATTATTACGGCTGTACAAGATTTCACTGAAAAGTTAGTTGAGCGAACGCAGTATAACATCGAGTATGGTTCACAATACCGTGCGCTTGATTTGGCACAAAGGCGTGCTGGAAAATCATTTAAAGCGGCTCTGGTATCATCGGGTGTTGCAGGTGTAGGAATTGGTGTGGCCGCAGGTATCGGTATTAATATTGCAGTAGCTGCATTGACTCTTGGCATAGGGCTTATTGTCAGCCTATCGATAACGGCATTGGTTTATGGATATTGTCGGTGGAAGAAAAACCACATGGATGAGCAAAGAAAATCTGAATTGGGAGAAGCTCAACAAACTTCTTCCTGGGGACAATCACAAGAAGAATTAGAAACTACAGCAATTAGACAGAATGTATTTCAGCCATTATTTCAGTCGAGCTTATTCAAAGCAGGCGATCAAAGTAATTTAGTCACAAGACTTGATGCCAGAGGATTTCCAGAGACAAGCTTGGATGAAGGGCAGACAGACTCTGGATTGTTTGCATTACAAGGATTTGCCAGCGTGACCTCTTTAATGGTCGCTATGTCATAATTTTTCTTGTCTGTTGTCAGCTCACGAGGTGCTGTATAAATTAAAAAAGATATTATTTGCCAGATTAATTTCACATATAAAGTGTATGATCTGCACTGGAGACATTGGAGCGTTGGAGTCATTGGGGCACGATGACTTATACGCTGATCATCTAAGTGCCCGCAAAAGGCAGTTATGCTTTTTTTGGCACCTGGGTCAAGTTAAAATATCTGCCTCTAGGTCGAGTACCCTTTTACAGAGTGCTGTTTTAAAACAAACAAAAAAAGTGTTTAAGTCCCCTCCTTCCCGAAAAAGACTATTTTAGGATAGGATAAGAATTTCTAAACATTTGACTTATACAAGCCATGAACTTCATTTTTATAGATTGCATTGAAAAACATTATGGGTGTTGCAAGAGGTGCTTCATTCTGAGCAGGCACAACAATGTAGAGTGATTCACTTAAGTCCATTAGAGAGCAGGCTTTTTAAAATCTTGCAAGCAGCATCAATGGTGTGATTATTATTGCAAGCTGCCGTGTTCGGGTGGCTCAAAGGTGCCACTTCTACGAGATCAGCAGCTGTGATGGCAAAATGTTTACCAAGAGCTTCAATCAGTTGAGTGCAAAACTCAACACTTAAACCATGTTTTTCAGGAGTGCCTGTGGCGCTTGCGATCTCGGAATCCAGTGCATCGATATCAAAAGTGATGTAGATCTCTTGTATTTCACGTTTTTTAAGGTGGTTGATAATTTGTTGTTCCAGATCAGGCATAATTTGATGACGTATATCGTGAGCCCAGAATTGTTGTATACCAAACGTGTTTTGCCAGTGTTCCTGTGATTGGCCACTGGCACGGATCCCAAGTTGGATCCAGCAATCACGATGCTCCATTTTAGGCAGCAAATGGCTGACCCATGTGGCAAAATTAACAGGAATGCCCAGGCGCTCGGTCAATAAGTCAGTATGTGCATCAAAATGAATCACAGCCACTTGAATGCCTTGTTTTTTTTTAGCTTGCAAAAAAGCATCTATAAGAGGGTAGCTGACAGAGTGGTCGCCACCTAAAGCCAGCAGACGAAGTTTCGGCAACTTTTGATACAGGATCCCACAGGCCTTTCTGGCAATGGACAAGGGGCTGACTGGCCAGTTAGGTGGCTCCTGACCATAAAGCGCTCGTCGGCATCTCTTGGTTAATCTGGGGGTGATGTACTCATCCAGCAACAGTTGTGGGATAACGCGAACATCACCCAAGTCCTGGATGGTTTTAGGTAAGATTTGCTCATAAAGCGCTTCACGCAAAAACAGAGGTCCCCAGTTAGCGCCTCGTAGAATACCGCCGCCGCTGTCTGATGGAATGGCTAAAAGGCAAGGTTGGTCATCATTCATACGCCTTAACTGTCTTTGCCATTGATCGATGACTTTGATGTCTGGGGCTTGATAAAGTATTTTTTGAAGATTACTTTTGCGCTCACTGCCTGTGGTGACAGCATAAACACCATCTCCAGCAGGGCATAGGGCTTGTGTTAGAAACGCCATATCACTCATCAAGGACAACTCCTGGTGGTAAAGTCTGCGGCATTAAAAGTTGACTGGATTCCATGCTGGCCACAGGGTAAGCACAATAATCAGCAGCATAATAAGCGCTGGGTCGGTGATTACCACTAAAACCTGTACCACCAAAAGGCGCAAGGCTTGATGCACCAGTCAATTGACGGTTCCAATTAACGATGCCAGCATTGGATTGTTCATAGAATGTTTCATAGTTGTTTTTGTCGTTGGTGAGAATGCCTGCAGCTAACCCAAAACTCGTGTTGTTGGCTTCTTTAATAGCTTGCTGAAAATTATTGACTTGGATGATTTGCAGCACGGGACCAAAATATTCTTGATCGATACGGTTTTTTTGCGAACTGACATCGAGGATGGCAGGAGATAAAAACCCTGTATCTCGTTTTAAATGTTTGGCAGCAAGCAAGGAGATGGCGCCAAGGCCTTCTTGGTTTTGGATTGTTTTAAGTAGGTTCTCTGCTGCAAGCCTTGAAATGACAGGCCCCATAAAAGGGGGTGGTTCGTCATTATAAGAGCCAACTTTCAGTTGGCTGCTTACTTTAATCAGTTCATCTATGAGTTTTGGTGTGTCAGGTGAGTTTCTAATAACAATCAAACGTCTGGCACAGGTGCAGCGTTGTCCTGCTGAAATGAAAGAGGACAAAACCACTTGCAATGCTGCAGCACGCACATCGTCAATATCGACGACAATTAAGGGGTTGTTGCCACCCATTTCCAGCGCCAGAAGCTTTTCAGGCTCTCCTGCCAAAGCTTGGTGGATGGCGCGCCCAGTCTCGTAGCTTCCAGTAAATAAAACACCATTGACAGGCGACGTAGTCAACGCTTGGCCAGTATTTTTTGCGCCCTGCACCAAGTTAAATACACCATCAGGCAAACCAGCCAGTTGCCAATATTTTGCAAGCAGTGTGCCAACATAAGGTGTGTGTTCACTGGGTTTGAACACCACAGTATTGCCAGCTAGAAGCGCTGGTAATATATGGCCATGAGGTAAATGGGTTGGAAAGTTAAAAGGACCAAGTACAGCCATCACCCCTAAAGGCTTATGGCGTGTTCTCTGAATAATATCATGGTTCGTTTGATGATGAGCACCAGTCCTATCTTGATAAGCCTTGAGAGAAATCTCGAGTTTTTTAGCAGCCAAATCAACTTCAGAGCGAGCCTCCCAATGAGGTTTGCCATTTTCCTCGCAGATGGCAGTGATAAGTTCATCTTGATGTGCGTCTATTACTTTAACATATTGTTCAAGGTAATTTAGACGCTCTTGCCATGCAAGCTTGCTCCAGGAAGGGAAAGCTTTTTTGGCGCTTATGGTGGCTTGCATGACTTGTTGTTCAGAGGCTTCCTGCCCTTGCCAGATACACTGGTTATTGGCTGGGTTGATGGATTGCATGGATGTTCCCTGTCCTTGCTGCCATTGACCGTCTATCCAGCAATCTTTCATTGTACCACCGCCATTACTCGAACTTGATTTCCTTGAGATACCTGCAATTGCTTAGCAGCCAAATCAGTGAGTGTGACTTCGTTGTTATGATTAAGCAGCACATGGGTCATCACGGCTCTAAAATCAAGTTGATTGTTGCTGACCAAAGCCAGTCCCCCGCTTAATTTATGCTTGATGTGATTGATCTGACAAACTCTAGATTGGCGCACTGTGTTGAGATGACTCATGGGCACCTCAAGCACAGGGCCGGCATCAAAAATATCAAAGTAGTGACCAAAATAAAAACCTTCGCGTTGCAAAAGTTTAACAGCAGGGGTGGTGTCTGGGTGCAATCGACCGATGGCTTTTTGGGCATAGCTTGGTAGCAACTTGACATACAAAGGCTGAGTTGGCATCAAATCAGCAATGAATTGCTTGTTAGTCACTGAGCTGTAATTAGAAGCTTCAACAAAATTCATTGGAAAAAAATGGTTACCTACTGCCTGCCAGAAGGGAGAATGCCCCCGCGCATTGGTGTAACCTCTCATCTCTGCGAATATGTGTGTGCCAAACCTTTCTTTAAACTGTGCCATAAAAAGAAATCGACCACGTGATAATAAGGAGCCAATGCGATAGCGGCGATAACCTGGCATAAGAACCAGGCTGCAAACTTCTGTGCATTGATGAAAATCATTGACTAAGTGCAAGATTTTCCTTTCCTGTTTGTGCTCAAGCTCGTGACACATGACCGATTGTGTTACCAATTTATAAGAATAAAAAGGCAGATCCCATCCGACATTAGCTTCAATGGCTGATACGCCGATGACTTTCTTTTCTAAAGTATCTTCAAGAACAAACAGATATTTTTCACGGTGGGGTTTTGTGATCTCAGGAGAAAAGGCATGCTCAGAACGCTTAATCTGTGACTCAAGCCACGGACGATCATCTGGTAGCGTGGTGACCCCAATGCCACAATTTTGTGACAGTTGATGCAGTTCATTCAAATCATGGGTTCGTATTTTACGAAAAAGAAGATGTGTCTGTTGCAAATCTTACTCCTTCGACCATTCGCACAGCCATTGGAAAGTCAGTTGCGCACGTGTGACCAGTGAGCTTGCTTGCACAAACTCATCCTGGCTGTGTATGCCACCACCACATACGCCCAGTGTATCAATGACACCACACCAGGTTGATAAATTATTACCGTCACAGCATCCGCCTGTGGCTTGATGTTCAATGGTTATACCAAGCTTTTTGCCAGCTTTTTCAAGTAGAGAGAAAGCTTTTTCAGTTTTTTCAGTCCAAGGCTTTGCCGGTCGACCAAAATCACCATGCAGCTCCACACTCAAGCCTTGTTGCTGATTAAATTCATCCATCAAGTTTTGCATACGTTCTCTAAACCATTGGCAGTCTGCCTCATCATCTGTACGTACATCTAAACGACATAAACAAAAATCAGCGACTCGATTGACTGCGTCGCCTCCATGGATGGTGCCCACGTTAATGATGATGGAGCAACGCTCTCGATTCCAGTTATGTATTTGATTGACCATCTGTGCCATGGCGCAGATGGCATTAACGCCTTGCGCAAAGGCACGCCCAACATGTGCGGCCTGGCCTTTTGCCGTCAGTGTAAATTTACCACTGCCCTTGCGTGTTGAAACCAAAGTGCCCTTTGAGTTCATAGCTGGTTCAAACACCAATGCCATGCTGTGCTCTGGTCCCAGTTTAGCCAAAATATCTCGTGATTGTGGTGAACCCAACTCTTCATCAGGTGTGATCAACACATCCCAGCCAAGTTTGGCATGTTCTGCTTGCTGCTCCCAAGCAAGCAAAGCATACAGCATGACCAACAAACCCCCTTTCATGTCGCTGACACCTGGGCCCTTGATGATCTCTCCCTCATCACTGACTTTCTGAAAAGAGTGCTCAGGACCAAATACAGTATCCATATGGCCTACCAACAATACCCTTTGGCGTGCTCCAGGTCGACATTGCCAGTAAAGTGCCTGTCCCAGTGGCACGGCTTGCCATTGGCCTTGATCAGAGAGTTGTTGATGAGGTTTTAAATCAATGTGTTGCGCTGTGACAGGCAATCCATCGAATGCTTCTATCAGAGCAGCCCCCATAGCTTGGAGGCCTGGAATATGGCCAGATCCTGAGCATATCTGAGCCCAAGCGATTAATTTTTGGCGCATATGTGGTGCTTGTTGTGCCAGCCAATGTAATGCGGTTTGCTGATCCGACATGCCACTTCCAAAGTAAAAGGTTATTGCCTGCCCAGGATAAGGAGGCAGATACTCTTTAATGTATAGCACAATGGTGTGATTTTTATTAGAACATGATGGTCTGTTATAGTCGAATTAGAAAAAAAAGAGCTGAGCATGGACATTGTATGCAAACCAAACGATAATATGTGCAGCATATTTTTAGAGGTAATTCATAGTATTAACATGACAGATAAGCATTCAATCATCTCAGATGAGGTGATCGTGGCCAACAGCGATTATCACATTGCCCATGATCGGATCAGCTCTGAGAGCTTACGCGTCATCGAGCAGTTGCAAGATGCTGGTTTTCAAGCTTACTTGGTGGGTGGTTGCGTACGTGATTTGCTGCTCGATAAAACTCCGAAAGATTTTGACGTAGCAACGGATGCTTTGCCTGAGGACATCAAGTCATTGTTCCCAAATTGCCGATTGATAGGGCGACGTTTTCGTTTAGCACATGTATTTTTTGGTCGTCATATAATTGAAGTGGCCACTTTCAGAGCGCAGGCTGAGGAAGAAACCGAGAGCCAGCACACCAGTGAAGAAGGCTTGATTGTACGCGACAATATTTATGGCACACTGGAAGAAGATGTGTGGCGACGTGATTTCACCATCAATGCACTGTATTACGATCCTAATCATAGTCGATTGATTGATTATGCCCAGGGGCTTGCCGATCTGAAGGCAAAAATTCTGCGTATTATGGGGCAGCCGGAAAATCGCTACCGTGAAGATCCTGTGCGTATGCTCAGAGCCATTCGGTTTGCGGCTAAGCTTGACTTCTCTATCGAAGATGACAGCCAGCATCACATCAAGCAGCTTCAGCATTTGTTGGGGTATGTTTCTCCAGCACGGCTTTATGATGAAGTTTTAAAAATGTTTCATTATGGCCAGGCTTTCGCAACTTTTGAGTTGCTTAAAGAGTATAAACTTTTAGAATGGTTGTTTCCTCAAACTATAGATTGTTTTAAAGAAGCGGATTTCAACACAGAAATTTTGCTTGGCCATATGCTAAAAAATACCGATGAGAGAGTACTTATCGATAAACCTGTGACGCCTGCTTTTTTATTCATTGTATTTCTGTGGCATCCTATGCATTTGCTTTTGCAGAGTAAAAAATTAAGCAACCAACGTTTTGTTGATGCTTTTGATGAAGCGACGCAACAAGTATTACAACACCAACGTCAGCATACGGTTATTCCCAAACGGTTTTTACACATGATTTTAGACGTGTGGTGGATGCAGTCACAACTTGAAAATCGTGAGCGTTTTCATCCTCGTCGCTTAATGTCCCATCCTAAATTCAGAGCTGCATATGACTTCTTAGTCTTGAGAGCAAGAATTGGTGAGGCATCTCAAGATTTGGCTGATTGGTGGACAGATTTCCAAAAAGTTGAGCATGAACAACAAGAAGAGATGCTGGCACTTATCTGTAAAGAGCCATGATTCAGGCCGCTTTAAGTTATTTGTCTGTTGGCAGCAATTTATGCGATCCGAAATCACAAGTGTTGGCAGCACTGGAGGCAGTACAGTCAATACCACACACCAGCATCACGCATAAAGCGTCACTTTACCAAACACCACCCTGGGGAGGCGTATCACAAGCCGATTTTGTCAATACTGTGATAGCCATTCATACTCGATTATCTCCTTTTGAATTATTGTCTCAGCTTAAAGACATTGAAGACAAACAGGGGCGTGTGCGCAGCACCTATCTGGGGCCTCGCATTATCGACTGTGACATTATTTTATATGGCGAGCAACAATTACAAACAGAAACCTTGGTGATACCGCATCACAACATGTTTGATCGTGCTTTTGTGTTAATTCCTTTGTTTGAAATAGCGCCTGATTTGATATTTCCAGATGGCCAATTACTGAAGGACTGTCTTAATGCTCCTGGCATTCAAGCACAAAGCAGACATATTCGTAAGTTAAGCGTTGTGGCGCAGCAATAGATCATTTTTTAAGACTGTTTGATTGGACACTAAAAAATATTGATGCATATTTTTTTCAATTTATCAGCCAGCATAGCAGTGGGTCTGGTTTGTTTTTAAGATTATATTCTGTAAAACAGCAAAAATGACCATTTGCGGACACTGAAAAAATACCATATTGGTCTTTATAGACCTCAGTAAGTTTGACATGAGATTTGAGATGAATAGATTGCTGCATATATGACTGATCACAAGATATATGAGCGAAACAAAAAAAGTTAACTAACAAACATATCAATTTTTTGATATGTTTTTGATGAGCACTCAGATGGTTAATGATTTTTTGGCTTTTTGTTGTGTACAGAGGCGCCATCAAGAAAGCTTTGAGTATACAAAAGGTGGAAGCTAAAAGCTTCCACCAGTAAGTAGGCCAGATTCATTATTATTGAATTTCAATGCTTTTGTTTTTAGCAATATCTTTTTTTGCTATATCAATAAAAAGCACACCATTTTGCATTTTTGCTGAAACATGTGAGCCATCAGCAGAGCGAGGAAGGGTCATGCACCTTCGAAATTTACCAAAATTTCTTTCTATGTGGTGATGGTGTTCGCTTTTTTCATCGTGTTCACTATGGCGCTCGCCCTCAATGCTCAGGATATGGTTTTCAACAGAGACTGATATATCTTCCTTTTTTAGACCTGGTAAATCGACTGATACCATGAATTTGCTTTCAGTTTCTTTGATATCCATGTCAGGGGACCATTGGCTTAAGAAGCTTTCTTTTGTAGAGTCATATACATTAGGCCATTCTCCTTTAAGAAGTTGATTCATTTCTTTTAATAACCTTCTAGGTTGATAGCTTACAAGCGTCATAATAAGATCTCCTTTTTGTTACTTAACAACTACGTAAGGGCAAAATTAAATTTTTCAAGCCTTAATATGAATATCACGTTGTAATAAATTTTGAGGTTAATGTATTTCAAGAGCAACCAATGTAAAATTCACCATATGGTCAATCAGTATAACTGGGGGTGATTTGGCTAATTAGAAAGACGTGGTTTTTTGATGCACACTTTAAGTACAGATAATGTATTGATATGTCCGTTATAAAAAATGTACGGACTTTGCAATCAGGCGTAAATCCTTTAATAGGATTGGAATGAAAAAGCACATAACCTTTTTGTTGGCAGCTGTGTTAGCATTAAAATATTTGGGCATGATATTGGATTGAGAAGCTGAGTGGATGGCTCGATTTTTTTGTTAGAGACGAAGAAGGCATTATCATTGGGTGAAACCTGTTGTTGAGAAAAATGGCCATAAGAAAGCACTGATCATGGTTACGACAATTCACCTGAAAAATTCAGCTTTTTTTTATCAAAATTCAACCTAAATGTGCATTATGATATTTACTCATTGCTGTTGCCTAATAACAGGCGCTCTTTAGAAGAATTTTCAAAATTCGATAATCAAAGAAATATAAAAGATGTTAAGCAAAAAAATACAAAAATTTCATCGAATTATGAAAAAGTGTCTTTGCTTGGCTACTCTTATGGTGGTGGGTCGATGATTTATCTTAAGGCTAAGTTGAATGTCCGCAAAAATCTTGATAAATTAATATGACTTGCGCCAGGTGTATACGTTAAAACCAATCAATCTACGTTGAAGTATGCTATTCCTGTTTATAATTTTTGGCGAAAATATTGCAATTGTAACAGCATTACCTGTGCAGCCAAGAGCTTCATATGGCGTGCGCAGGATGATAAAATTTCCTATATTAAACGGAATTTTCAGTATCATGTTATGCCAGTTGTATCTGAGATTTTGAAATTTGATTTTATGGTGAGGTATGAGCTTGATAAGATGGTTCATCCTTTTTATATGATAACAGCTGAAAATGGTCATCATGTAGACTATGAAAAACAGAAAACAGCATGTCATCTGAACAAATACTGTATCTTTAAGAGCATTAAAAATGGTGGGCACTACCCTCATCAAATTGAGCCGAGCGCAGAATTTTCAAAGCATATCCAGGAGATATGCCAGATAAAGCCGTAGTATGACTTTGAAGTGATTTTGTTTTAGACTGAAGCCAAGCTTAAGCTTTGGTAGCATCATAACTTTTTGGCAAAATGCAGGGCAATTTTTCACCAACCTGAGTGTAGTATGGCAGGCAGAATCGATTTTAAAAGATATCTATGTGTGGCCATTTTCTTAGCTTTATTTGTCTATGTTGGTCAAGTGAGTGCTTTAAATTTTGAATTGAAACCAACCAAGGACTTGGTTGCAAAAAATCATTTTGACAAAACGCTTACAGAAATCAACGCGTTACCCAAGGAGCAGCATGGTTGGCATGCTCATGTGCGGGTAGAGCAATTTAAGAGAAGCCTTAAAGCACGTTTGCAAGCCGATGGTTACTATCAAGCTTTAATTCGGTCCAAGATTATAGGGCAAGGCCTATCATCTGTTGCTGTAATAACTGTTCAAAGTAAACAGCGTTGCCAAATTGAGCAAGTGATTATCCGATCTAAGCAAGGGCAAAATATTTTTTATGAGGATCTGCAGTCAAAATTGATGAATAAGCCTTTAATCGCCCAAAAATTATTAAGCGTGCAAAGGAAGATTAAAAAAAACTTACCGGAACGCATGTGTTTGAGCCATATTCATGTGACGCACAAAGTGACGCTTAATAAAAATCGTGATAAAGCTAAGATCATATTTGAAATAGATCATAGCTTGCCTGCTAAATTTGGTCTGGTTCATTATAAAGGCCTCAAAAGTATTTTTCAACGTCGTTTGGATGTGCTGCAGACTTGGCGAAGAGGCCAGTGTTTTTCATTTAAGAAACTTCAAGAAAATCAACAAGCATTGTTTGAGACAGGATTTTTTTCATCTGTCATGCTTAAGCATGATTCAGAGCCGGATCGTCAAGGGGAAATCCCCATCACATGGCAGGTGTCTGAGAGGCCATTTCGCACAATAACACTAGGTGCATATTATAATACATTAGCGGCTATGGGGGTGCTGGCTGGTTGGCAGCATGATAATTGGAGAGGGCACGGTGAGGTTTTGCATTTATATTCAGAGTTCTCTAAAATTATACAACAAATCGGATTTGAGTTTCATAATCCTTATGTGCGTTACCATAATCATCGTTTTGATTTTTCAGGAAATATAGCTCGTAAGCAATTCAATGCTTTTAATTCAACAGAATACGAATTAATGTCTACTTGGACCAAACCTTTGGGCTTAGGTTGGGAGCGTTCTTTTGGGGTGGGTCTTCAACAAAGTCATTTAAGTGATGCAGCGAACAAGTCAAATTTTACCACAGTCTTAATGCCTGTCAGTTTTAGGTGGGATAAACGAGATGATAATCTCAATCCTACCAAAGGCCATTTCCTAGAGATGTCTGTGGCACCGCACATCACCACATTGCCTGGTGCAAAATTTTTTAGTCGGCAAGAAATCCAAGCACGTTTATATATACCGATCAATCGACATGTGATAGCACTGCGTTCTGCTTTAGGTGTCATTGTGGGTAGTACACGCGATCACCTTCCAGCCAATCATCGCTTTTACGTAGGTGGCACAGGCTCTGTGCGTGGTTATGGTTATCAATTGCTTAGCGATTTGAAGCAAGGAGCACCCCAAGGTGGCAAGTCTTTTATTAATGCCACAGCCGAATGGCGCTTTCCTATTAAGAAAGCCATTCAAGGTGCGTTTTTTTGGGATATGGGCTATGCTCATCAAAGTTTGTGGCCAGCACGTACTTTGTTCAACGCTTTAGGCGTCGGTTTGCGCTATCATAGTCCATGGGCGCCTATTCGCTTTGATGTAGGTTTTCCGTTAAACAAGCGCCATGGTGTGGATAAGGCTTGGCAATGTTACTTAAGCATTGGTCAGGCATTTTGATGGTTGAAGATGAAGTACTGTAAAGCAGCTACAGCAGGATTTGTGGTACTGTTATTGATAGCAGTTTTCATGCTATCAACAACTTTAGGTTTGCGCCTGAGCATGACTGGCTTGGCGTGGTATTTAAAAACAAGCTACTCATATAAGATGCAAACAGAAGGTATGCAGGGTAATTTATGGCGGCAAAGTCAATTTCAAAAAATTATACTTGATGATCAACATGGTCATCAGATAGAAATCCAAGATCTCTTATTTAAGTGGCAGCCTTGGGCTTGGTGGTCCAAAGGTTGTGTGGTGGATGAATGGTCTACAAGTGCTGTCAAGTGGCCTGAAACTTGGCATGTCAAAGCTGAGCCTTCAAAAAAAACAATATCTGCTCCTGTGTTTCCATGGTTTAAAATGCCTGCCATACAGATTGGTAAGTTAGATCTAAAAAATTTATGTATGCATGATAATTTCTGTTTCAAAGTTCACGGTAGCATCAATACGCATAAAAAATTTCTCTTTCTTCGTGCTGAATCTGAATCAAACTTTGAAAACACAGTGATATTGGCTTTGAAGCCTTACGCCAAAGGTTGGTATTTAGACTGGTCAGTTGAGGTGAAACCCAATCACTACGTGCCAAATCAGGATTTGTTGCCAGAGCGTATTCATATGAAAGGTGCTTGCTATGGTCATATCAATCAGCATGGATTAAAACTGTCAATTGTTGATGGAGACCAGAGCTCAGGTGCTGATTATTTTGCAATCAAGGGTCAGGTAATGTTAGCTCACTCAGGCAAAGCATTACATGCAGATCATCTTGTTCTAAAAATGAACCATAGTGAATGCTTGCTCCATGGGGATTTGTCATGGCAAAAGCCTAATTTTAATCTAGAGTTCAAGCGATTGCCTACCTCAATCAGTACATGGAGCCATTACTTGTCGTGGTCTACATTTTCAGGAAGATGGTCTTTAAAGCATGAGAAAGATCAGATCATGCTTCAAGGTGAGATCTCTTCAGAAGATGCTCAACAGGCTGGTAACAAGATTGCTGTTAAAGGCTATTACCATAAAAATAAGTGGTGGTTAGCATGGCAAGCTGGGGCTGACACATCTTATGCCAAAGGCGAAGTCTCAGCTAAGTTACAGGAAAAGCGTGAGCACTTGCAGGTTAGCTTCACTGCTAATATGGCTGAACTTGCAAAACAGTTGGCATGGCCTGAACATCAAGTTAAGGGTGATCTTGAAGGTGATCTTTCTTACAATCGTGGTAATTTATCTGGTCATGTGGCTTTGCAGCATGGTCATTACGTATATGTCCCTTACGGAACTTTATTAAAGAACATCAATGTGGCTGTGAAATTCTCTGATGATGATTGGTTGATTGAGGGCGATGCTCAAGATATCACGGGCCAGTCTTTGTTGATTACATCAAAGGATAAGGCCAGCCAGATAATATTTAATCATAATAAGCTTGCTGACAATCCTCAATTCAGCCTGACAACATCAGGTCATATACAAATTGAGCACACTAAAAATTCTGAATCAACAGCCATTAAGGGTGAACTTGTAGTGGATGAATTGCATTATCACTTAGAGCACAGTGGTTTAAATGATGTCCCCAGTATTAATGTGGTTGATTCTTATGAAGAAGATTTGTCACCAGAGATCTATGCTGTGCCCAACATCAAAATCAAAATACCTAAGAAGTTATTCATAGATGGTTATGGCATTTTTGCTGAACTTGAAGGAGAGCTTTCTATAAAAAATTCATGGCAAAATATTTTAGGTCAATTTAATGTGCGCCAAGGTCGCATGGTGTTTCTTGATCATAAATTCTTAATTGACAAGGGCAAAATAAACCTTGGAAAGAAAACTATTTTATTTCAACTGCAAGGCCAGTCAAACATTAGAGACAAGCATGTGACTCTACGACTACATGGGCAACCTGACAGTATTCATTTTGATCTGTCCTCCTTGCCACCTTTGCCACAATCAGAACTCATTTCTGAAATTATTTTTAATCGGTCTACAGTGGAATTATCACCAATGCAAGCCATTCAGTTAGCACGTGTGATTAATGATTGGGGAAAATTCACGCCATCGGGCAACGCATTTGATTATCTTTCTAAAGTTAAGAATTTACTTTCTTTGGATGATTTGACTGTCTCAGCTAAAGATGCTAAAAATGTGAAGCTTGGTGCTGGCAAGTATATCAGTGATGACATTTATGTGAATGTTGAACAATCTCTTTCCGGTCAAGATAAAACCACCACGTTGGAAGTAGGCTTAACACCATCTATCAGTGTGGAGACCACAAGAAGCACCGATCAAACACTTGAAAAGACGCAGGTAAACTGGAAGTATCGTTATTAATTTTGGTTCACAAAATGTTTGTAGTATTTAGTGATACCTTTTACACCAATAGCTTCAGTAGATTCTGATATTGGGTAACGCCCTTATCCCGCATAGACGATGAAAGAGCACTCGGGATTTAAATCGTTTAATGCCTGATAAAAACCACGTTCGATTTTAGCTGAGCGTGAGCGCTTAATCTTAATAGCCTACAACGTAGCATCTCTATGCTCTAAGAGTAAGTCAATTTCAGCACCTGCCTTAGCTCTATAGAAAAAATCGCTGGTGCGCCAAGGGAGAACAGATAACAGATTTTCTATGACAAAACCTTCCCAACTCATGCCAACGATTGGATGTCCTGCAAGTTCTTAAAGGCTTGCAATGCCTAACAATCCATGGACTAAGCCACTATATGCAATATAAACTTTGGAAGATTTAACCAGTCTTATACTTACATTAGCATGATAAGGCGGTAATCGGCTGACAAGCGTCAAATCAACCAGTAGTTATATATAGCGGGTGATGGATTGTGCGTTGGTATTACGCGAGCAAGCGCTGAGCTGTTAAGAAGGCAAAACTGTCTATGAGAAAGCATAGTCCATAAACGCTCTAGAATAGTTGCTGGAATACGTGGCATCAATTGTGGTATGTCGCGCTTCTGGTAGGTTCGGATACAATATTTTCTAAGATCTAAGCTATCACGGTTGTTTTTTGCTAAATGAGTGTCAAGCCCCGACCGCGTAACCATAGTTGTTGTCGTGCATGGTGTTGATGCTCTATCTCGAGTGCATTAAGTGGTGACATATTGATGTAGGCTATGCGCTCAGCTAATGTTTCTACTGATTGTCGCAGCAATTCAATCGAAGCTGAGCCAAGCAACACGAACCGACCAAGGCCTTTTTTTGACGTCGGTCTTTATCAATGGCACCGTGTAATGCTGCAAATAATTAGGGGCTATAATGAATTTCATCTAAGATAATTAATCTGTCAGGTACACTTTCTAGAAATAAAGCAGGGTTTGCCAGACGCTGGCGGTCATCACGATCTTCAAGATCAAGGTATAATCCGTTGCGTGTTTTTCCTATCTCAAGTGCAAGGGTGGTTTTACCTGCTTAGCGCGGCCCTGTCAACGCTACAGCTTTGTCCATCATTTAGGGTTGTGGTGAGCTAAAATAGCACACCCCCACGGATTTAACCTTATAATTTGTCCATGTTGTGGATAGATTGCAAGGTTATATTTGCTCAAGCCTTAGTTCAGGCGATTTTACCTAGGCCAAAAAACTCACTGATCCCATTGAGGAACATTTGTACCGATAAGGCAATGAGTAGCATACCCATTAAGCGCTCCATGGCAACAAGACCTTTTTCACCAAGAAGGCGCCGCAGGGGGTTTGAGACCATCAGCGTCAGCATGGAAATGAGACAGCTCAGAGCAATGGCCAATACCCAGAGGCTCATCTGCTCAGGTTCTTGGGTTGCGAATAAAAGCACAATAGCGATGGCTGAAGGTCCTGCCAGTAAAGGCATGGCCAGTGGCACAATAAAAGGTTCGCCCAATGTGCTTTCTGTCAGGTGTTCATTAACTTGAGATGGAAACACCATTTTAATGGACAGTAAAAATAAAATAATGCCACCGGCGATGGTCAACGCAGGCTCTGAGATATGGAAACCTGCGAGAATCGATTCTCCTGCAAATAAAAACAGGCATAAGATTAAAAAGGCTATGATGGATTCACGAATGATGATCCAGCTGCGTTTGTGTTCTTCTACCGAGCTTAACACGGATAAGAAAATTGGGATGTTACCCAGAGGATCCATGATGAGTAGTAAGGTGATGGTGGCGGAAAATAAGGTCATGCTCTAGAGTGTCCTGTCAAATCGAGGGTGATTTATCATCGTGCTATGGTATGCTTGAGCATATCATAAACCTTGCAACAGGTGTAGCAAATGACTAAGCAATTATGGCATCAAATCAAGCATCATCCTCTTGGGACATTGATGCGTCTGAATAAACCTGTTGGTACTTTGTTGCTGCTTTGGCCTACGAGCTGGGCATTATGGTTGGCATCTTTGGGACAGCCTTCTTTTAAGCACATTTTATTATTCTCATCAGGTGTGGTGGTGATGCGTGCAGCAGGTTGTGTGATCAACGATTACTGGGACAGAGACTTGGATGGTCAAGTAGCACGTACACAAGCCAGACCTTTAGCAACAGGTCAGCTCACAGCAATCCAGGCTCTTATGACTTTTGTGCTTTTGGTAAGCTTGGGGGCATGTGTGGCTTTTGCATTGGGGTGGCAGGTTTTTTGTTGGTCGATTGTCGGTCTTTTTCTGGCAATCATTTATCCTTTGATGAAGCGCATCACGCACTGGCCTCAGGTGATTTTGGCTTTGGCTTTTAATTGGGGGATTATATTGGCCTTTATCGCTGTGCGTGGTGAAGTGACTTTACTAGGGTGGTGGTTATTTTTCATTGCGGCACAATGGACAGTTATGTACGATACGGCTTATGCCATGGTTGATCGTGAGGATGACTTAAGTTCAGGCATTAAATCAACAGCTGTCATATTAGGGCGGCATGACAGACTCTTTATGGCAGTGTTGCAGATTGTGATAATCATACAACTCTTTCTTTTAGAATATTATGCTCGGTTAGGAACAATTTTTTTACTCAGTGTTGGTCTTGCATCAGGCTTATTTATCTATCAACAATACCTTATGCGTGATCGTTTGCCTGAACATTGTTTTCGAGCATTTTTGAATAATCAGTGGGTTGGCTATGTTTTATTTTCAGGGTTTTATTTTTCTGACTACACATCGATGTTATTGAAGTAGATAGATAAAATCCAGTTAATATATAATGTAAGGTTTTAAAATATCTGAATTCTGATGAATTGTTCGTTATCAGTATATGATTTTTTATAAAGATATCTTCTGTTATTTTTAGGCTGAGTTTTAATCAAATAATTTCACCGCGCCAAAGGTTTTGTAGAAAATTTTTCCAAGGCAAATCGTGATAAAAGAATTTTTATCAAACTCCAATTTTCTAGGTTCTTTATCTTGTGATACAACAAACTTTCTTGCATGGGGATGTTCTTCACCAAAAGCTATTAATCCTTTTAAGTCGGTAGCATGGACTTGTTCGCTAATCTTTACTTCTATGGCGATTTCAGCTTGTCCTAAAATAAAATCCACTTCTAAACCTGTCTTGGTTCGCCAATATTGAACATTTTGTCTTTTTCGATTTAATTTTAGGGTAGGCCCATAGATCCATTAAAATAAAGCTCTCAAAACTTTTACCGGCTTCTGAGCCTTTTAATACATCAATAGATTTTTGAGCTATGTAATTAGCGACACCTATATCAAACAAATAGAATTTAGGTGTGTCAGAAATCAAGTCGCGCTTGACTTTCTTACCATAAGGATAAATATGGTAGCCAGTCAATGTATCGATAAGGATCTGATAGTATTCTTTTACTGTATTTCTATCAATACCACAATCTCTGGCGATGTTATTTGCGTTAATCATCTCTCCATTTGATAACCCGGCAACATCCAAAAATCTTGAAAATCCGGATAAATTTCTTACCAGCCCTTCATTTCTTATTTCATGAGTCAAATAAGTGTCTACATAGGCTTGAAAATGATTATCTAAATATTTTGGCTCTGACAAGTAATGTTTTGGCAGCATACCATGTTGGAGCGCTCTTAATAGATCCAAATCAGGGATCTCGATAGATAAAAGAGGGAAAAAGAAATATGGTCATGCTCTGCCACCAAGCAGATTAACAGCCTGTGTATTCAGCTTTCTTACACTTGAGCCGCACAGGATAAACTGCGCAGAAGTATTTTCAATCAACCATTGAACTTCATTTAATAATTCAGGGACTTTCTGGATTTCATCAATAATGATGGGGAATTGAAGCTTGTGAGAAGATAACTGCTGTATCTCTTGTCGAAGTAAAAAAGGGGGGGGGGCAGCCTTACAATTTCATGATTATCCAACAGATCATAGTAAGCAGAATGTTCATATTGTGCTTTAAGGTAAGATGTCTTCCCTGTCTGTCTTGCTCCCTATAAAAATACAGATTGCTTTTTGGGAAGATCTATTTGTAATTTTCGTTTAAACATAAAACTTTTCGAGGCATATCATACACAAATAGTATTTCATCTACGTTTCATCATGGTCATAAAAGGGTCAAAATAAGAGGAAGTTAAAAATACTTTGCTTTAAAACAGTAGGTTGCATAAGAAGCGTTGGTTGGCTGTCGATGGTAAAATCAGTGACGCGGTTTTCCCCGTATCGATGGCATGTATGAGAATAATGCATGTTTTATGTTGTTTTCAGCGGTGAAGAACGTGTGATTGATGGAAATCTGGGCTTTGAGGGGCTTTCCTAAAATAAATAATGATGGTTATCTGTGCTGTCATCACTGGGTTCGTCTGTTGTCAGAGGCGCTTCATCCGCATCGTACCCATATTGTGTTGGGGCATAAGGTTGACGAAAAGTTTCAAGAAAACTTCGCGGATGATTGCTTTTTGCCAAAAGGCCGGTTTCAGGATCGATGCGCAGGCGCACCAGCCCTGGAGGCTCTGGTGCGTGATAGACAGGGAGATCTTCGATGATATTTTTCATGAAATTTCCCCAAATGGGGGCTGCAGCTTTGATTCCATATTCTCCGAGGGTTTGTGGTTGATCAAATCCTACCCAGACCCCCGCCACTAAATAGCCATTATAGCCCATGAACCATGCATCAAAATAATCATTGGTTGAGCCTGTTTTGCCAGCAAGATCAGGGCGTTTAAATTGTCTCAGGGTTGGCGATGGGCTTTTATGTAGAGTATCTTTCAATGCAGCATTCATCAGGTAGGCTATTTGAGGATCGATAGCCTGTGGTGCCGTCAGCTCTGGTAATGTCTGGCTTTGCTTAGTGATGCAGCTCTCACATGCTTTGAGTGTTGTCGCTGACAACACTTCTTGATCTTGAATATTGGTGATGTTGTTGACAATATGGGGGCTGACATCAAAACCTCCATTGGCTAAAATAGCGTAGGCGTGGGTCAACTGCATGGGCGTGACGCTACCACTGCCGAGGGCCAGAGAGAGAGATTGTGGGATCTGATCTTTAGAAAACCCAAATTTTTCCAGATAGTTGGTAGCTTCTTTTATGCCAATATTTTCTAAAAGTCGAATGGATACCAGATTTCTTGAGCGGATTAATCCCATACGCAGCGGTGTGGGTCCTGCAAAATCTTTATTGTGATTTTGTGGACGCCAGGTGTCATTGCTTTGGCTAGCATCTTGCATGACAACAGGTGCATCATTAACGATGGTGGCCAGTGTATAACCGTGATTTAAGGCTGCAGCATAAACAAAAGGTTTAAAGCATGAGCCAGCTTGGCGTTGTGCTTGAGTGGCTCGATTGTATTTACTGTGTTCGTAATGATAGCCGCCTACCAAAGCTGAAATAGCACCAGTTTGTGGATCCATGGCGACGAAAGCACCTTCAACCTTTGGTGATTGCGACAAATGCCACTCATTATCTATTTGCTGTACTTCAACGATGTCTCCTGCGCTTAACACCTCTTGGGGTTTTTGTGGGGCTTTACCCAATCGGTTATTTGCCAGCGGTTTTTTTGCCCATGCTATGTTTTTCCAAGCAATAGTGATGGCTGTGTCGTCAGCAAGTATGGCTTGTGCTTTGTCATCATGAACAGCTGTTATTTGGGCTGTTCTTAAAGGTGGAACACTTTTATGTTGCTGCCAATTTTCTGAGTTATGCGCCAAAGGGCCGCGGTAGCCATGGCGTTTGTCATAATCGAGTATGCCTTGCTGCAGCGCTTGATTCGCTTGGGCTTGATGATGTGGATCAATGGTAGTGTGCACAGAATACCCTTTGGTGTAGGCCTCTTGACCAAAATGCGCGACCATCCACTGTCGTACCATTTCTGCAACATAGGGTGCGTGAATTTGAGTGTGCATTTTATGTCTTTTGGCCGTAATGGGTGATGCGATGGCTTCCTGGTGGGTTTGATCGTCGATATAACCTTCTTCTTGCATCCGGTTGAGGACATAATTGCGTCTTTTAAGAGCAGATTCTGGGTTACTCACAGGATTGATGCGTGATGGTGCTTTAGGGAGCCCTGCAATCATGGCCATTTCTGCAATAGAAAGTTCTTCGAGCGTCTTGCCATAGTAGATTTGGGCAGCAGCAGCCACCCCATAGGCGCTTTGGCCTAAGTAAATTTTGTTGATGTAGAGTTCGAGTATCTTCTCTTTAGATAACTCAGCGTCAATTTTTATGGCCAAAAGTATTTCATTGACTTTGCGAGCATAAGTTTTTTTTCGGCTAAGAAAGAAGTTGCGTGCCACCTGCATAGTAATGGTACTGGCTCCCTGGCGTTTCTTGCCAGTTTTAACCAGTGCGATGACAGCACGTGTCAGACTTAAGATATCGATCCCTGCATGTTCAAAAAATCGTTGGTCTTCTGATGCTAAAATGGCATGGATCAGAGGCGCTGGTACTTGTGATAATGTGACGGGTATCCGCCTTTTCTCGCCATACTCAGCGATGAGTTGCTTCTTTTGGCCATAGATTCGTAGCGGCACTTGCAGATTAATATCTTTAAGCGTTTCTACATTGGGCAATTGTTTGTAGGCATAGTAGTAGAGCAGCGCCAGCAAAATAAAGACGAAGCTTGCTGTGCTTGCTATGGTCCAAAGAAATTTGGGCATTAAATAGCCGGAGTGGTTTTGTGTTCTCATTAAGTTTATGGTTATTTTATGGAAATACTATTATTTTGGTGTACAGTATAAAGAGAGTATATTGCAAATAGCGAATGTTTCGCAGGAAAACTTTTGTTTATTCGATCGTTTCTCTATACTTTAAGTTAATTAACTGAAATAAGGATGTTTACTCTGTGTGGTTAATGGATTGGTGGTCATCTCAACATTCTGTGGCAGGCGTCGATATCAGCTCAACAGCTGTTAAATTGCTGCAATTAGGTCGTCACGGTGGACGATTTGTTATCGAATCTTATGGTGTGGTGCCTTTGCCGGAAAATACAGTTGTAGAAAATACCATAAAAGATGTTGAGGCTGTGGGCGAAGCTGTCCATGAAGCGATGAGACGTTCAAAGACCACAGCAAAAAGAGCTGTGGTGGCTGTGCCTGATTCAGCTGTAATTCGTAAACAATTGAAGCTTGATAAGGGTTTAAATGAGTACGACATGGAACATCAGGTCATTATTCAGGCAGAAAAGTACATACCTTATCCATTGGAAGAGGTAAGCTTTGATTTCGAGAGCTACGACAGCGATCCCAAATCTAATTTTCTTGATGTGATGTTGGTGGCTTGCCATACAGAAAATGTGGCGCAGCGTGTTGAAGCCATAAGTTTGGGTGGTTTTCGTGCTCAAGTTGTTGATGTAGAATCTTTTGCGTTTCAACGAGCTTGCCAGCTGATTCTTGACCAAAATCATCATGATGGGCAATCACACAGCATTGCCATTGTTGATATTGGTGCTGAATTGACCAAAATTACAGTGCTTGATGACAACCAAGTTATTTTTACCCGAGAAGAGATCTTCGGTGGAGCACAGCTGACCAAAGATATTGAGCGCCATTATGGCTTGAGTTATCAAGAAGCCGGTGCGGCTAAGAAAACAGGTAATTTGCCCGATGATTATGAGGCAGAGCTGCTCGCGCCATTTCGTGAATTGGCTGTGTTGCAGGTACGCAGGGCTTTGCAGTTTTTCTTTTCTGTGAACGAAGAAAATAAAATTGCGCATATATTTTTGGTGGGCGGAACTTCCAGTATTCCTGGTCTTGCTGAATTGATTCAATCACAAATAGGTATACCTTCTACCGTAGCTAATCCTTTTGGGGATATGTCGGTGGGACCTAACGTTGATATAGATGAAATCAGCCGAGATTCATCAGCGATGACAGCTTGTTGTGGATTGGCATTGCGAGGGTTTATGTGATGAGACATCGAGTCAACTGTATTAATTTGCTGCCTTGGCGTGAAGAGCTGCGTGAGCAAGACAAGAAGCAATTTCTAATAGCTATGCTATTGGCTGCTGTGGGGACATTACTGGTAATTTTTTTATCATATTGTGTTTTAAGTTATAAAATTCAGAGCCAGGTTGATCGTAATGATTTCTTAAAGCAGGAAATTGTTATTCTAGACAAGCACAATGCTGAAATACGTGAACTCAAGCAGAAAAAGAATCTTTTAATTAAAAAAATGTCGGTTATTCAATCTTTACAGCTTAATCGGCCTGTGGTGATTCATTTGTTTGATGAGATGGTTAAGGTATTACCGGCAGGTATTCTTTTAAAGCAAATGGATTGGAATAACGGGCGAGTTAATCTGTTTGGTACTGCCGAATCTAATTCTTATGTATCAACATTAATGCGCAATATAGAAAGCGCATCATGGCTGGTGAGTCCAGAGCTTATAGAAATTAAATCACCTGAGGGTGCCCAAGGGGATGAGAAAATCTTTCGTTTGAGCATGGGTATTAAGTTGAATAATCAGCAGGGGTCATAATGCAGTTGTCTCTCAATGAGTTGACTTTAGACAATGTAGGGATCTGGCCACAGCCTGTCAAAGTCTGTTTGGGTATAGCGATATCTGTTGCGTTGATGGCAGCAAGTTACTATTTATACTTCCAGCAACAGTTTGTGGTTTATGATAATGTTCAGGCTGAAGAAATAACTTTAAGACAGTCGTTTGAGTATAAGCAGAAGCAGGCAGCCAATCTGCCATCTTACCGTCATCAAATTGCACAGATGGAAGAAATTTTTGCTAAGCTTTTGTATCAATTGCCTAGGCGCACAGAGGTGCCTGGTCTGCTTGAAGACATTTCTAAAACAGGGGTGGCCAATGGTCTGGCTTTTCAGTTGTTTGATCCGTTGGATGAAGTGCACCATGCTTTTTACACTGAGTTACCCATACGCATTGAAGTGACTGGGGACTACCATGAATTGGCAAAATTCTTAAGTGATTTGGCATCTTTAGATAGGATTGTGACTGTGCATAGCGTTACGGTAGCACCTATTGATGCAGCTTCTAATGGCAGGAAGTCAGTGGCCAGGCACGATAACAATTATCTTCGCATGTCTATGGTAGCTAAAACCTATCGTTATAATAATGAGAAAAAAAATGGTCAGTCGTAAATTTTGCGCATTAAATGCTGCACTTCTTATGGTTGGGTTGTGCCTCCAGGGGTGCTTGGGGCTTCAGGATGATGCGTTTGAAGAATTGCGTCATTATGTGGCTAGAATTAAGTCGCGACCACCGACACCTATCGAACCTATTCCTGTGCTTGAGAAGTACGTGGCCTACCCTTATCCTGTGCATGTAGAACGTCGCAGTCCTTTCCGCGCTGTGGTACAAAATGCTCATTTAAAGCCTGATGAGGAGCGTAGCAGGCAGCCGCTTGAAGCGTTTCCTTTGGATAACCTACATATGGTCGGTATTTTGTCTCGAGAGGGGCAGACGTGGGCTGTCATTCAGGCACCTGATGATAAGCTGTATCGAGTCAGCAAGGGTGACTACTTGGGTGAGCGTTATGGTCAGGTGACAGAAATTTTGCCTAAATCTATCAAGCTTGTTGAATTGGTGCCAGTGGCCGGTGGATGGGAAAATCGTCCAGCCTCATTGGTCTTAGGGGATTAATAACCAGGGATCTAGATATCATGAGTGTATTGAGACAAATAATATGGATGAGCTTAGTTTTATGGGCCTTGCCTGTAAGTGCTGCTATGAACGAATTGACCAATTTGCAGGTCAATCAAGCCAAAGATCAGCGCATCAGCTTCCATCTGCATTTCCAAGTACCGGTTACGGCTGCACCTAAGGTCTTTTCTTTGAAAAACCCCACTCGCTTGGTGGTGGATTTACCGAATACTCGACATCGTTTGGCTCAACCTGATCAAGCCATGTCTTTATCGGGCATCACGCGCTACCAAGTGGTTGCCAGTGCGGAAAAAACACGTCTGATCATCCATCACAGCTCAGGCCTTTCTCACCAATTGGTCCGCAAAGGTAAGTCGTTGGATATAGTTTTGAGCCATGGTAGGCGTGCTGTGACCAAGGCAAAAGCCAGGCAGCTGACACACGTAGATTTTAAAGGGCTTGGCCAGCAAAAAGGTCAAATTGTACTGCAGGGTAATCAAAACTTATCAGCGGTTGATGTGGTGCGCAAAGGTAATCAGTTGTGGGTAACTTTAGCGGATACTTGGGTGCCTAAGCTTCAGCAACAAAAAATGGATGTTGCAGATTTTGGTACACCTGTGAAGCAGATGACCGTAAAGAATAATGACAAACAAGCTCAGCTTGTGGTCGACATCACCCCACCTTTTGAGTATTTCGCTTATCAAATGGGCAAACAATTTTTGGTAGAAGTCACGCCGAAAGCGAAAGAGGTGGTGACCAAAACCGGTGATAAAAAGAAAGTTTATACCGGCAAGCCGATCACTTTGAATTTTCAGGATGTTAAGGTTCGTTCAGTGCTACAAATGTTGGCAGAGTTCACCGGCTTGAACATTATTGTGAGCGATACAGTGACTGGCAGCGTGACCTTAAGGCTCAATGAAATTCCTTGGGATCAGGCGTTGGATATTATTTTGCAAACTCGCGGCCTTGCCAAGCGAGAAATGAGCAGTAAAGTGATTTTGATTGCACCAAGCGATGAAGTGGCTGCTCGTGAAGCCAATGATTTGAAAAATTTCCAGGAAGCTCAGGCTTTAGCACCGCTTCACTCTGAGCTTATCACAGTGAATTATGCTAAAGCGGCTGACATGGCTAAGCTGCTAAAAGAAAAAGGTACTTCTTTGCTGTCAGAGCGCGGCAATGTCAGTACCGATCAACGCACCAACAAACTGTGGGTAAGAGAGTCCAGTGAGCGTATTGGCGAAATCAGACGTTTGATACGGGATTTGGATGTGCCAGTCAAACAAGTGCTGATAGAAGCCCGCATTGTTAACATCACCGACAGTGTGGGTAATGAGTTGGGTATTCGCTTTGGCTTGACTGATAAAAAGCGTGTCAGCGGTACCTTGGAAGGCGCCAATTCGCGTTTGACCAATGTTGCTTCAGATATCACATTGAATAATCGTCTTAATGTGAACCTGCCTGTCGTACAGCAAGGTACGGCAACGCCAGCTAGGCTGGGGCTTGCTTTGGCACGTTTAGGTGGGGGAGTGATGCTGGATTTGGAATTGTCAGCACTTGAGTCAGAGGGGCGTGCTAACATTGTGTCTTCACCTCGAGTGATCACATCCAATCAATATCCTGCTGTGATTGAGGCGGGTGAAGATGTGCCTTTTAACGAAGCAACCTCAAGCGGTGCTTCGGCGATTTCATTTAAAAAAGCGGTGTTAAAGCTTGAAGTGACCCCTCAGATTACGCCAGATAATCGTATTATTTTAACTTTGGCGATGAACAATGATGAAGCGAGTAACGCAACCAATGCCAGTGTGACGATCATTAAAACCAAAGCGATCAAAACCCAGGTTTTAGTCAATAATGGCGAAACGGTGGTTTTAGGTGGTATTTATAAGCAAACCGATAAAAATACCATGGAGCGGGTGCCTTTCTTTGGGCGGTTGCCAGTATTGGGTAAATTATTCAGCAGACAATCAAAAAGTTTGGCCCGAGATGAGTTGGTTATATTTATAACACCTAAAATTATGCCAAACCATCCAACGGCATAAATGGTATAGTAGAGCCAAGTTGGTATTAGGTTAATCATGATAATTGTTCCAAGGAGTCATCAGTGAATTGGATGAACATATTTTTAATTGGCCCTATGGGGGCTGGTAAGAGTACCATTGGTCGTCAATTGGCCAAAATATTGCGGTTGGACTTTTTTGATACTGACCAGGTCATTGAAGAGCGTACAGGCGCCGATCTTGCGTGGATTTATGATATAGAAGGCGAAGCCGGATTTCAAAAGCGCGAAGAGCAAGTGGTGGATGATTTGACCCGCAAGCAATCCATCATTTTAGCCACGGGTGGTGGTGTGGTTTTATCGGCAAAAAATCGCGCAGCTCTACGTTCTCGTGGTTCGGTTATTTATTTGCAAGCGACCATCGAGCAACAGATGGAGCGTACGCGTCGAGACACTAAGAGGCCACTTTTACGTGAGAAAGATGGTGTTCAGGAACGTTTAGGCCAGCTTCGTGAGGAATTACTGCCTTTTTATAAGGAGCTGGCAGATTACACTTTTGAGACCGATGGTTTTGGTGTGCGTTCTGTGGCAGAAAAAATTGCTGAAGCTCTTCTGAAGGAAAAAGAGAGCCAGTGATTGGCGATTCTTGATCTGATATCATGCTGCGCAGTTCCGTGATTTTTACTCTAAAGCTATTTTTTTAACCACTCTCTACCTACCCATTGCTGCTGCTAAGGTTGCCCGGTATACTTGCCTAGAAATCTTTTGGAGTATGAGAGTATGCAGGAGCAAGCGCTGGAATTAGATAATGAAACGATTTCAGGACAGTATTATTGGCAGTCCTGGGGCATGGATTGCGATCCTTTTGGTGCCGTTGATACGAATTTTATCAGCTCCGAAACCCAAGATGCCATCGATCTTCTGCAGCATCTGACTCAATACAGCACACAAGTCAAATTGGTGGTGGGAGCCCCTCAAAGCGGTAAAAGCACACTTCTTCATCAATTCATCGAGCATAGTGAAGCTTTATGTCGCTGCTATGTTTTACCAGTGGGCGATTGCGCGACTTCTGAAGAGCTGATGCATGAGGTGAAGTCGCGTTTAGGTGTTGGTATCACAGAGCTTGGCCAGACACCAGCTATGGTGGTGGAGGAGCTTAAGCACGATCCAGTCAGTCGTGTGATGGTGATTGATGATGCGCATGAGCTTACTGATGAAGTCTTGGATTATATTAAAGCATGGGCCGATGAAGTTAGCTCTGAAATGCCTAATTTTCATTTTCTGCTTTTGGGAGATGAATCGTTAAAGTCAAAAATAGATTCTTGGGCGCAGTGCGTGACTTTGGCGCCGCTGTCGTTTGACAGTGTGCGAGCTTATTTGAGCGATAGGCTGGAGCGTGCTAATTTTTCTGGTGAATTCCCTTTTTCAGAGCGTGAACTGAAAGAATTAATGAAGGCCTCTCAAGGCCAGCTTTCAACCATCAATCAAGCGGCACGCTTGCTTATGATGGAGCGTTTATTAACACATAAAAATGGCTCCTTTTGGCAACACAACCGATGGTTGCTGTTGCTGCTTGGTTTGGTGGTGATCGTAGGATCGTTTGTATGGCAATTTCGCCATATGGCTCCTAATGCACCATTAGCCAGTGATTTGGCTTTACCAGAACCTCAATTGGCTTTGGATGAAGATTTTATTGATGAAGATGTGTTAGAACAGCAAGAGCAGCAGCAAGCACAATTGTTACCTATGGCGCCTAGAAAGCGCGTGCCTTTGCCTGCAGCGGCCAAATCAGATGAAGTGCCGGTTGCAGAAGAAAAAGCAACCCAAACTCCGCCCGCTCCTGAGCCAGAACAAGTTCTATCTGCACTGCCTGAACCTCAGAAAGAAGAGGTTAAAGAAGTGGTTAAAGAAGAGGCGATAGTCGCTGAAAAGCCGACTAAGCCTTCGGGCAAACAAATCGCTTTGTTTGAAGATGCCAGTGTTGTGAAGCATCAATCGGCTGCGATTGAACCCGATCGCAGTGAGCTTAATAAAAAAACCACAGTGACTATTTACCCTAGAGTAAAAGAGCGTGAGCGCGTAGCTCACCAGGAAGCTGCTAAGCGTCAAGCTGACAAAGATCAACAGGAACAATTACCTTTAGAGGTGATGAGTTCTTCTGAAAAGTCTATCATGGCTAAAAACCGTGAGCACTATACCATTCAGTTATTAGGCAGTCGAGATCTCGATAAACTGAAGATTTTTGTCAATCAACACGGTTTAAAGCAGCAAGTGACTTATGTGCAAACACGCCGTGGAGAGAGTGATTGGTACGTGTTGCTGTATGGCAGTTATCCTACTGTAGGCGAAGCGCGCCTCAATCTTAAAAAACTTCCTGAGCTTTTGCAGCGAAGCAAGCCTTGGTTGCGCCAATTTGGTCAATTACAGAAAATGATACAAGCTCGTCTTCAATTGTCGGCACAAGCCATACGGACATGAGTGATTTTCGCTTTATCAAAGCTCTAAGACGTGAGCCTATTGACAGTTTGCCTATTTGGTTGATGCGTCAAGCAGGTCGCTATCTTCCAGAATACCAAAAGATACGCCAGCAAGCAGGTGGTTTTATGGCTTTGTGTCAGACGCCTGAACTAGCCTGTGAGGTGACATTACAACCATTGGCTCGATTTGATTTAGACGCAGCTATTATTTTTTCAGATATACTGGTGATCCCAGATGCCATGGGCTGTGATGTCACTTTCACGGTGGGCGAAGGGCCAAAAATTCTTAAACCTGTGCGCAATAAAAATGATATTGAACGTTTGATTTTATCCGATCCTCGTGAGACTTTAGGTTATGTGATGCAAGCCATTGAGCTTGTCAAGCATGAACTGACAGGGCGCACACCTTTGATCGGTTTTTCAGGTAGCCCCTGGACGTTAGCTTGTTATATGGTTGAAGGGCAGGGTAGTCGTGAATTTTCTTTGATCAAGCCATGGATGCATCGTGAGCCACAAGACATGCATATTTTGCTAAAAAAAATTACCCATATGGTGACAGAATACATGTTGGCACAAGCACAGGCTGGTGTTGATGTGTTGATGTTGTTTGATACTTGGGGCGGTATACTGGACACCTCATCTTATTTCGACTTCTCACTGAGATATATGCGTCAAGTTGTGCAAGCCATTAAAGCGCGTTATCCCACATTGCCTGTGATTTGCTTCACCAAAGGAGGCGGGCAATGGCTGGATGCGATGGCGGGTTTGGGGTGTGACGCTTTGGGTCTTGATTGGACCATGCATTTGGGTGAAGCACAAAAGCTTGTGGGTGACAGGGTGGCTTTGCAAGGAAATCTCGATCCTTTGATTTTACTCAGCAGTCAGCCAGGCATTGAACGTGCTGTGACAACCTTACTCAACCAACGTCTCACTCATATCGGTCATGTGTTTAATTTGGGTCATGGTGTTTTAAAGACGACGCCACCAGAACATGTTGCCTACCTCATTGAGTTGATTCGTCAACATGGTTTGTTCGCAGCTAGATAGCTATCACTGTAACTCAGGCATAAGTAACGCATGCTGAAGATCTCGCAGCAATCATTAATTGAACGGCATTAATCAGATGAATTATTATATAAGTAGTTTAGTCAGAATACTTCAGAATAGAAAAATTGTATCAAAGGCAAAAAAATGAATTTGTATAAAATAATAATTTTTTCGAGCAAAAATTACAGACAACAATTTTGTCCAATAAAATCATAGCCTGGCAAAGCTAGAGTGGCCCTTAGAATGACAAATTTATTAAAGCTATGCTATCTGTAGCTTAAGCCACTTCAGCATCGTCATGCAGACGACTGCAGTTGCCGCCTGCTTGCTTAGCCGTTTGCACAGCTTGTATGGCTTGCTTGAGCAGGTGTTCTGCTCCACCAGCATTTGAGGCAAGCGCACTCATAATTCCAACACTGACCGTAAAAAGTTGCAGCTCTCGTTGAATGGCTAAGTGTGGAATTTCTCGGGTGGCTATGATGAGGCGTAGAATTTCTGCAAGCTTAACGGCCCCAGGGCTTGTGGTGTCTGGCAGGCACACTGCAAATTGATCATCACCGTAGTAGGCTAAAAAATCACCAGCACGACGAATACGGGCTCTTAGGAGATTGGCAATATCACACAAGCATTGGTTGGCTTGTTCTAGGCCATAATAAGCTTGATAGGATTGAAATTGATCGGCATCAAGGATGAGCACGGAGATGGATGTTTGGTTGCGTCGGGCGCGCTCAATTTCAATGTTAACCCGTTGTAACCATTCATTGCGGTTAGGCAAAGCTTTTAGCGGCGTCATGTGCAACTCACGTTCGTTGGTTGCCATCATTAAAACCCCTGTGGCATTTTGCTCATCATTATGGATGAGTGATAAATTGACATTTATAGGTACATGATGACCGTTTTTATGACAAAAAATCCAATGCTGGGCTTGGCTTCCGCAATTTTTAGCCACTTGCGTTATCCAGGAGAAATCATAAGGCTTGGTAATGTCTGGCAGGGAATCGTTAGCAAAGAAAATCATAGGGGTTTGCTTGCCAACCACTTCTTCATGCCGATAGCCCAGCATTCTTTCGGCACCTTGGTTGAATACAGTGATGACACCGTCAAGGTTGGTGGCTATGACTGCAATGGCTGTTGAAGAGGCATGATTGGTGTTACTAGGTGCCTGTGTGTTCATACATTCTGATCATAAAAATCTTATTATCCAATAAATTTAGTTGATAGTCGGATGTGGTGCAAGGTGGCCTGATGAAGGCGTGTTTCTTATACAATACTTGATGTATAGCGGACCCAAAAGTTTGCTTAATTTGCTCCAGAGTTGCGTGCTGTAGCCTGTCGTGCTATGAATGACATGGTGGATTAACCATTGTTTCCATTGATAGCATAAGTAGTGAGATATGTACAAACAGGCGTTCGCAGCAGTAGGCATTAATCATAAAACAGCGCCTCTTGAGTTGCGTGAAAAAGTGAGCATTGGACCGCAGGGCCAAGTTTCTGCTTTGTCTGATTTTTTGTCAGATACACGTGCTGAGGAAGCTGCGATTTTATCAACTTGCAATCGAACAGAGATTTACTGCATTGTCGAGGGCCACGAAAAAGTGATGTCATGGCTTGCTAGGCGTTGCCAAATGCCTTTGGCAAGCCTGGAAACCCATTGTTATGCTCACGTTGATCAAGCTGGGATCCGCCATATGGCGCGTGTCGCCTGTGGCTTAGATTCAATGATTTTGGGCGAGTCTCAAATTCTGGGTCAATTGAAGCAAACTTATCAATTGGCAGAGAAGTCAGGAGCTTTGGGCCGTGGGCTGCAGCACATATTCAGGCAAGTGTTCACGTTAAGCAAGCAAGTGCGTCGAGACACCACACTGACAGCGCAACCAGTGACCATCGCCTACGGTGCTTTGCAGCTGATTGAGCAAATTTTTGATGATAGAAAGCATCTTCAAATGCTGTGCATTGGAGCAGGGCGTACCAGCCAGCTTTTAGCACGTTACTTGTGCCAGGCAGGCATTAAGCAATTGTGGGTGGCCAATCGTGACTTAGCACATGCTCAGGCTTTAGCTGATGAATTGTCAGGTACGGCCATCTCACTGCAAGACATCGGTCAATATTTAGCACAAAGTGATGTGGTGGTGTCTGCTATCCACTGCGATGAAAAAATTCTTTGCGCACGTGATTTTCAAAAAGCGCAGCCTATGCGACGTTATCGTCCACAGTGCGTGATTGATTTATCGGTACCGCGCAGCATTGATCCCGATCTCCAGCAATTGGCAGATGTTTTTTTATATAACATGGATGATTTACAAACCAAAGTGCAAACTGGTGTAGAGCATCGGCAGCACCAGGCGTTGATTGCAGAGGATATTATTGAACGTGGTATGGATCGGTGGGCTCAGCTGTCTCAACAGCAACGTATGCAAAAAAGTATTGAGAATTTTCGAGGGCAACTGCAACATCTAAGCCATGCAGAGCTTGACAGAGCTTCGCGTGCTTTGCAAAATGGCCAGGATCCACAAGTTGTATTGCAAGACTTCAGTCGGCGCTTGATGAAAAAATGGTTACATCAGCCTACTGAGCGCATCAAACAGGTATCAGAAGATGCCGAAAAATTAAGTCAGACTTTAGATCATTTGTTCGCTACTGAGACAAAATAACATGTTAGAAACTAATATTCAGCATAAGCTCGATGAGCTTGTTGAGCGTCATTTGGAATTATCAGCTTTGCTGAGCAGCCCTGATGTGATCGCTGATCAGGTTCAATTTCGATTGCTTTCCAAAGAGTATGCTCAGCTTGAGCCTCTGGTTGAGACCTATGGTGCTTTCAAAGTTTGCATGGATGACATGGCTCAATGCCAAGAAATGTTAAGCGATCCGGAGTTGGCAGATTTAGCTAAATCTGATTTAGAGCATAGTGAAGACCAAGCGCAAACCTTGCTTGTCAAACTTAAAATATTGTTGTTGCCTCAAGATCCTGACGATCAAAGAAATGTATTTTTGGAAATACGTTCGGGAGCTGGTGGCGATGAAGCAGGTATTTTTGTAGGAGATTTGTTTCGCATGTACAGCCGTTATGTTGAGCATAAGGGTTGGTCGGTGAGTGTGGTGCATGCTAACCCTAGCGAGCAAGGTGGTTATAAAGAACTGATTGCAAAAATCACAGGGAGTGATGTCTACGCTCATTTGAAATTTGAGTCAGGCGCACATCGTGTGCAGCGTGTGCCTGAAACGGAGTCACAAGGAAGGGTGCATACTTCTGCATGTACTGTGGCGGTGATGCCCGAGGTCGATGAGGTAGAAGCACAAGACATCAAATCAGAAGATTTACGCATCGATACTTTCCGTGCCTCTGGAGCAGGTGGTCAGCATGTCAATAAAACTGATTCTGCTATTCGTATCACTCACTTACCTTCAGGTGTGGTGGTGGAATGTCAGGAAGAGCGTTCACAGCATAAAAATCGTGCTAAAGCGATGTCTTTGTTGCAATCGAAATTATTCAATATAGAACAATCGAAACAACTTGGTGAGCAGGCAGCGCTTCGTAAAAGTTTGGTAGGCACAGGCGATCGCTCAGAGCGTATTCGCACATACAATTACCCTCAAGGTCGCGTGACCGATCATAGAATCAATTTAACGCTGTATAAGCTAACGGAAATTTTAGAAGGTCAATTGTCCTTGGTAATCGATCCTTTGCGTCAAGCTCATCAGGTTGAACAATTGACCGCTATGGGCATGGATGCTTGATTGGTTAGTTAGTCGTGATACCAGTCATGGATGCTTAAATTAATCGGAAATTACAATTTGATATTTAATATGTCTTGTTGAAGTTAATTGTGGCTACCTGGTGAAGGGTGCGCATGCGCCATGAACATTTGTGAATTTTTAAGCAAGTGATTATAGCCCCCCCCATCTGGAATATATGTTTAGAGGGGCAGGTAGTGCCTACCCCAATCAGTAAGATGGCCGTCAAGCCCACCAGGCAAGCGATCACAGGGTACCTGTTGCCCGCCGCGTAAATGGTGGCAAGCATTGACCATAGTAGCCAGCTGTAGAAGATCAGGTTAGTTTGGGCTACTTTTCCTATCTGGCAGACCCATAACATCAAGCTATTGCTGCACCAAATACCCAAACCACATAGAGCATAAAATATTCACATGGAGGGTTCTTTATCGTAGAAAGTATTTGCATTGTTTTTTTTGATGATTATTTAATTAGGAAGTCATGGTTAACCAAGCTATGACGAATTGGATGGTCATTATCTCAAATATGGGCAGATGGATGATTTGAGTGGTGGCTATGATGTTTATGGCCCACAGCATTATATGACTGGCCGTAGCAGGTAGTTTGTACAAAATTTGATGATGAGTTGCTCGTATGCAGCCGGGCCATGCTTGCCAGTGGCCTAAAAAACTAAGTATAGTGGGAGAGAAGAAAAATATGGATTTTAAGTGCTCTAAAACAAAACCATTTAGAGAGGGTTGGTGATGATTGGAATGCGTTCACAATGGTCTTGGTGGGATGATGCCATCAGAGATTTTCATAAGCGCTGGGTGGAAGAAGTGCCAACGGATGGTGCTGATTGTCCCAAGCCCAGCGAGCAAGATTTGGCTTTAACCAGTAATGAACGTCAATTGTCAGCCAGCTTGATGCGCATCAATCATGCTGGAGAAGTGTGTGCTCAGGCTTTGTATTTAGGGCACGCAGAGGCTTGTTATTCTCCAGACGTGAGGCAGCATATGTTTGAAGCAGCGCATGAAGAGCGTGCTCACTTGCTTTGGTGCCAAAAGCGTCTTCATGAGTTATCCAGTCATACCAGTTATTTGCAGCCTTTGTGGTTTTCAGGTGCCTATGCCATAGGTTATGTCACTGCCCGCATCGGTGATGATTGGGGGCTTGGTTTTGTTGCTGAGACAGAGCGCCAGGTCGAAGCACATTTGTCAGATCACTTGTTGCGTTTACCCATAGGCGATCACACCAGTCGAGCGATTTTACAGCAAATGCGTCTGGATGAAATAGAGCATGGTGATATGGCTATGGCAAAAGGTGGTCGCATGTTACCAGAACCTGTGGTTTGTTTGATGCATTGGTCGTCTAAAGTGATGACAACATTGGCTTATTGGTTGTAGCTATGTGCAGCTTTAATAAAACTTGACTGATAGGACTTGAGTGAAAGTATTTACGATCCTATGACTATGTTGTAAAGCTCGATGGGATGTTGACATTAGCTTTATTGCCATCACGCCTTACTCAGCCATGAACTGGGAAGCTGCGGTAGCTGAATATAAGTTTAATGTGTGATTTTTGATAGGTAGTCTTATCAATCCAAACAGCTTTGACATTGTAATTTTAAATGAATATGTGTATCATTTGTCAGCATAAATCGTCATGTATGCTTTTTAAAGCTGCACATAGCTGGTATGAATCAACGTAGTATTAAAATTGCTTTTCTCGAAAAAGTTAATGGCAATGTCATTGATGATTGAAATCAAGAGCTTATGTAAATCTTTTGATGGCGGACAAACCCGCACAGTCGATAGAGTATCTTTATCCATCACTTCAGGTGAAACCATGGTGATTTTAGGCAGTTCAGGTTGTGGTAAAACCACTTTGCTTAAAATGATCAATCGGCTGGTGGTACCTTGTCGTGGTCAGGTGATGCTGGATGGCCGTGATACAGCTTTGATGCCGCTCACTGAACTGCGCCGTGCCATAGGTTACGTATCACAAAAAATAGGCTTGTTTCCACACATGACCGTGGGTGAGAATATTGCCATGGCTTTGCGTATGCAAAATTTACCAAAAACACAATGGCCTGGATGTGTTGATGAGATGTTGGAAGGCGTTAACCTACCGCCTAAAGAATTTCTGCATAGTATGCCTCATGAATTATCAGGTGGTCAGCAACAGCGTGTAGGTGTGGCGCGTGCACTAGCCACCGGCAGCCACTGCCTTTTGATGGACGAACCGTTTTCAGCGCTGGATTCTGCTAACCGTCATGAGTTGCAGGAAGAATTGATGCGGATCAGAAGCCGCTTTAATAAAACCATTATTTTTGTTACACACGATATATTAGAAGCTTTTCGATTGGGTGATCGTATCGCTATAATGCATCAGGGCAGGCTTGAACAGGTAGGCAGTAGTGCCGACATCATTCACCGCCCACAGTCATGGTTTGTTAGTGATTTGCTACAAAGAACCAAGAATCAAGTAGCTATGTTTCATCAAACAGTAGCTCAGCATTAATGACTATGTGGGTGATGCTTCAGGATCCTAATCTTTGGTTTAAAATTTCTGAACAGTTATATCTTGTTGGGATCTCAGTAAGCCTTGCTGTGATTACAGGCATTCCTTTGGGGGTATTTGCAACGACAGTGCCCGCTGTTAAACGTTACATCCTCGGTGCTTCAGCTATACTCTGGACTATTCCGAGCCTGGCTCTATTTGCTTGTCTTATGCCGTTCACAGGTATTGGCAAAGCCACAGCCATCATTGGGCTTACTGGCTATGCTTTGTTGCCGATTGTGCGTGCCACTGTTGATGGCATAGAAAACCTATCATCTGATATTGACGAAGCCTCTCATTCTTTAGGGTTGAGGTACACACAACATTTATTATTGATAGGTTTGCCGCTGGCTATGCCTGCCATTGTATCAGGTATTAAAGTGGCGGTGGTGATGTGTGTAGGCATGGCTACATTAGCAACTTTCATTGGTGCTGGTGGTTTAGGAGACTTTATTAATCAAGGTCTGGCCACAGGTAATTATGATACTGTGTTAAAAGGAGCTGTGCCTTCCGCTTTGTTGGCTGTAGGTCTTGATGCCATCATGACCAAGATTGAAAAGAAATTAGGGCAAAGCCAGCATGCTCTTCATGCTTACGCCATATTGGCTTGTATTGGTGGTTTATTTGTATTATTGCTTATGCCTTGGGTTGGCTATCAAAATTGGCGATACCATACAACACCTAAGCTGGTATTTGCCAGTAAGCCTTTTACTGAGCAATATGTCTTGCTTGAATTGATGGCACAAATGGTTGAGCATCATTTGCCTGTGCGAGTTGAGCGTAAATTTAATTTGGGAACCACTGATATTTGCCATCAGGCTTTGCTTAGAGAACAAATTGATCTGTATCCAGAATACACGGGTACAGCTTATTTAAATGTTCTTAAAGAGACTCATCAAGTGTGGACACCTCATGCCTTGTTTGAGTATGTGGCTAAAGAGTATGATAAAAAATTCAAACTAGTTTGGCTTGAACCATTTCCATTTAATAACAGTAATGTTTTGGTGGTAAATAAGAGGTGGTCAGCACAAGAGCGTATAAAAAGTATTGGTGACTTAGCGCAGAGTTCACTGGTGATGATCGCTGCGCCGCCTGAAGCTATTGAGCGTGCAGATGCTTTGCCAGGTTTAAAAAAACATTATCAACTGGAATTTTCTGCCATTAAAAGCCTCATCCCACCTATGGGGTATCAAGCACTGCGCCAGCAGTCTGTTGATGTGAACATAGGATTTGCTACCGACAGTCAATTGCAGGATGAGCGTTGGTTGGTTCTGGAGGATTCAGAACATTTTTTCATGGCTTACCAAGCAGCCCCCGTGGTGCATCGCAAGCTCCTTAAGCATTATCCTCAATTATTGGTTGTGTTGGCTAAGCTCAGTAAGCGTGTCGATCTGGCAACCATACGTCGTCTCAATTACGCAGTGGATTCTTCTGAAGATACGCTGGTGCAGGTGGCGCATAAATTTCTAAAAGAGCAAGAGCTAATCAGCTAAAGCTTGTCTGAACTGCTTGATGGTTTGAGCGTAGTCACCTTTAAACAGCGCTGAGCCCGCAATAAAAGTATCGGCACCATGCTTGGCAATTTTTTGAATATTGCCTGCTTGCACGCCACCATCCACAGCAATGCGAAATGACAATTGCTGCTTTTGACGCCAGGCTGCGGTGGCTTGAATTTTATCTAACATGCCATCAATAAAAGCCTGGCCAGCAAACCCTGGGTTCACCGTCATCAGCATCACGTTATCTGTTAGAGAGCTTATGTGAGTTAAGACATCAATCGGGGTGGCTGGATTAAGCACCACGCCTGTTTGACAGCCTTGCTCACGGATCAGCATTAAGCTTCGATGTAGGTGCAAGGTGCTTTCTGGATGAATATAGATGGTTGATGCCCCGGCTTTGGCAAAATCCATGATCAAGGGGTCGACGGTGGTTGTCATCAAATGCACATCCAAAGGCAAATTTGGGAAATGTTGGCGTAGGCTTTGACAAATTGGTGGACCGATGGTGAGATTAGGTACAAATTGATAATCCATCACATCAAGATGCAAACTATCGATACCCGCTTGTAGCATGGCCTCAGCTTCTGCGCCAAAGCGCAGCCAGTCAGCAGAAAGAATGGAGGCTGATAATAAAGGTTTCATGTGTACAGTTTAACGTCTCTTTAAATGATTAGCAAAACGTTGGTCTTTTTTAATTGTCAGCTATCAGCTTTGATTTCAACAGCGTGCTTAAAATGAGGCAAATTTCTCCGCCAGTTTTCCAGATCTTCAGGCTTAATGCCAGCGTCGAAGTTTTTATGATCGAATACCCACCCTTGCTTTGGCAGATACAAATCAGGTTGAACAGAGCCTTTGGTGCCTATTGGCACAGGGTGCCCATCCAGATAAGCCGGCTCAATTTCCATACCAGCCCATAAGTTACGCTTACAAGGCAAATTTTCAATTATGTTTTGGCAGTGCTCCTTAATAGCTTTCATATACTGCTCACAAAATAGATGGCGATGTGTGCCAAGATTGGATAACGGTGTGTTGGGGAAGGCTTCTTCAGGAAAAGCTTGAGCTGCTTTAATATTCAGATCAAGTGCCAGAGCTTCAACATTAGCTGGCCGCTTTAAACTTAAGCATACACGGGATAAGTGCGGTACATCTTGCTTCCACTCCTCTAACCGCTCCTCCATGTATTGCTGTCGTAATGCTTTTCGCCACTTAGATTCCGGTTGGCTATTTTTGTGACGGGTGTAACGTTGATGTGTTTTTATATCCTGTTTTTTTAAAAAATCTGGGAAAGATGGACCGGCTAAAGCTGCATCATCGACATATTCTGAGACATTAGACGCAGCGCTTTGGGCTGACTCTGGAGTGAAGTGGTGTTTGCGCTCTTTGCGCAGTCTTGGCGTCCAAGGTGGTGCACTGTTAACAGCAGATTCCAGAGTGGCCAGAGCCTTACGTTTTCCAGCTATCGATGGTGACAAGTGCAGCAGGGTGATGGCAAGTAGGATTGGTAGGAAGCAGGCTTTGTACTTTGAGCATGAATGACTCATTATTCACCAAAATGTGTTTAAAAAGATTTATATAGATACATTAAAATCATGATATACTTTTTAAACACAAAAAGGAATAAAAAAGCTTTTTAAATCAAAAAATAATCTTATAGGTAAAATAAGTATCTGTGGAGCGGCTGGGTAAGGATTTTTTAAAGAGCAGAACGATCGCGATCTATTTTTTTATGACAAGGCTAAATGGCTCAGTGCTACCCATGATCACGGGCGCTCAGGTAGGTTTTTTTGTTTTCAGCTAACAGAAAACCGATCAGTGCTTTATGGCCTTGTTGCTGAAGCGTACCATCATCGCTCAGAATGTCTTTTGTGATGGCTTTGGGTAAACTGACAGCCAGATAGCCATCAGGCTCTGCTCGCGCAACTTTGGTATAGCACAATGCGCTTAACTCGGCTAAGTGTTTTTGCTGGTCTTTGTTTTTTGTGTGGAATAAAAGGTATTTGCTGGCAGAAGCATAATAGGTTAATAAGCTTATTTTTTTTTCAAAATCATCAGATTGTGCTGATGGTATATCAAGTTGTTCGAAAGTTTGAAAAAGAATTTTGCGCTCTTTTTTATCGGCCAGATGAACTTGCAGTAGCGCCACCCGTTCTTTGAGCGTTGGTATTTGTTCGATCTTATCAAGCATGCTGGTTTGGCTGTAAGCGGTCAAGGTGCTGCAAGCTATGGCGAGCAAAGCAAATAGTTTTGATAAAAAAAAGCGCACATCATGCCCTTAAAGTTCTCATGTATGCGGGCTACTTTAATACCCTTCATCATGAATAGCAACGGATGATGTGTATCCGGGCACGTGCTGCCGCCAGAGCTTCTTGTCTTTTCTTGCTATGTGAGCTCCACCAAATTTATGATCAAAAGCTCTTCCACTTGTAACAAAAATGTCTGGTTGCACCGAGCCTTGGGTGCCAACAGGCACTTCTTCGCCATTGAGGTAAGCCACTTCAATGCGCAGGGCAGGCCATAAAGTCTTCTTGACGCTATCTTGCAAAAATTTAACGCAATAAGCCTTGATGGCTTTCATATAGCGTTCACAAAAATAGTGCCGATGGGTACCAATGGTTGAAAAAGGTGTGTTGGGGAAATCTTCTTGTGGATAGGCGTGGCTTGCCCTGATATGCAAATCGGTTGCTAGAGCTTCCACATCAGCGTTGCGTTTGAAGCTTTGGCACACCTGGTGGAGGTTAGGATAATGTTCAAGTTCGTACAGCCTTTCGATGATGTAATCTTCACGTTGCTGCCTGCGCCAGGCTTTAGCTTTTTTGGAGTTGTTGTTTTGCTTATATCTTTGATAGGTTTGATCATTTTGGCTGCTTAGAAACTCCGCAAAAGTAAGTCCGAACATGGGTAGATCGTCAGCATAGTCAGAGCGAGCTGGAGAAGGCGTAAGGCTGCGTGTTTCAGGCGTATAAAATAGCTTACGGTTAGCGCGATCTGGGTTTCGTCGTGGTGGTGTTGTGTAGGGATCCTGGCTGGATGCAGCAGCGCTTGTTTTTTTGACAGGTGAGTCAGCGAACAACGCATCTGTAGGCAGCATCAACAGCGTGCAAAGTATGCTCCAGCCAATACATCGGTAATATTGAACCATATAAAACCTCGAAGAAATTAATAAAGCCACATGCGATATTTAGCATGCATTTAATACATATTATACACATTAAGAACAATAAATGTATACATAGTTTTATTATAAATTATAATGTAATAAAAAAATACTTAAAATCAAGCCGTTAAGTTCTTATATAGTATAATTAGGTCTTTATTAAGGCTCTTTAATTTATCAAATTTTTTGAACTGAGAAGATCGTACAAGCAAGCAACATTTAGGTCATACCTCATAAGAGCTCGCCAGGTAGAAGAAAAAATTTGGTTCATGACTTGAAATGAGTAGCAAGGGCACTATATATTGAGACAGAGCACTTTGGGGAGGCCATAATGTCTGATTGGGGCACAAAAACAGATGATTTGGCATTGGCGCAAAGCCTGATTGAGAAGTATATTGATCTCAATGATGGGCAGGAGCTGGTGTTGTATGAATACATCGCAGGTGATCGCGTACAAATTGCTGCCGATGCGCCTGAATGGTTGCATGAACTGCGTCATCGTTATCGTTTTCGCTATGGGCACAAGTTAAGTGAAGATATCACAAACAAAGTAGTCAGTCATTGGTTAACTTGCGGCGCCACTGTGCATTAGTTTTGCTCAGGCCATAAAATATCTTCCATGCCCCAAACCAAAGTATTCATTTTGCAAACAGCCTCAGTGGTTTTTAAAAGGCCAGGCATAAAACATTTGCGATCTTGGGTATCATGGCGCAAAGATAGGGTTTCACTCATACCTCCCCACAGAACCTCTTGGTGAGCTAAGTAACCTGGTAGACGTATGGCGTGGATTGGAATATCGTTCAATGAGCCCATGCTTTCTTGCAGGGTATGAGCTAGGTGTAAAGATGTGCCAGAAGGTTTATCGATTTTTTGCTCGTGGTGGTATTCAATGATTTCTACCTGCTTTAAGTGCTGGCAAGCAAGCTTCGCCATTTTACCAACAAGAGCTGCACCGATAGAGAAATTAGGCACAATAGCTCCTCCTAAATTTAATGCTTGGCATTGCTTTTGGAATTCGTGAATATCTTCAGACGTCAAACCTGTGGTGCCGATGACTGGGTGGTGCCCGGCATCGATGATCAGTTGTGTGTGCTGTTTCACCACTTCAGGCCTGGTGAAGTCGATCACAACGTCAATGCCGGGGTGAGCTAGCTTTTCAGCCAACTCGCTGGTGGTGTGACAAACGCCTATGAGCTCAAAGCGATGCTCTGCTTGGACAGCGTCAACCGACACGCGTCCCATTTTGCCAGCAGCACCACTGATCACAACGTTGACAGGCTTCATAATAAGAACTCCTTCCAGTCAAATAGCTGAAAGCTTAACTTAACATGGCTGTTTCGTCAGCTCAAAAATGATTTTTGTGTATAATATAGTAAATTCAGGGAGGTGTTTTTTGATGACATCATGTCCTTTCAATCGATAAAATATATGTAAAATTCGTACGATACGAACGCTATTTACATATCAATGTATCATAAGAGAAATCTCTCCGACAAAATAAAAGGATTGCTGGTTTTTGTTTCCAGTGGCAGCCGTTGTTGGCTCGAGGCAAAGAGGTAAGACCACTTCAGCTAAAATGCGCAGGTCTGATTGGTTGTACATGGATTTGGAGAGGCCTCGTGATTTTAATCGCATCCAAGTCCAGGCTTTTTTATGGCACAACATTCATCGAAAGTGATTTTTGATGAAGTGCAAATTTATCCAGATCTGTTTAATATTTTAAGAAGTGTGGGTGATAACGATCGGCAACAAAAAAGGCAGTTTATTCTAACGGGTTCCAGCGGCATTGAGCTTGTTGATGAATCAAGTCGAGAAAGCTGGTTGGCTGAACCGCCATAATTTACCCACTGCCTATCACTGTTCTATAACAGGGCTTATATGCCTGGTATTTACAGCGTAGATCTGGGGTGTAAGGAAGAATTGATGTGTGCCAAAATGATTTATCAGAGCCTGAAAAGTCTTTAATTAAGTCAGTTTAGTAAATATATATTCTCTAAGGTTAAAAAAGAACATTTGCTCCTATGGGACTTTTCATGGGAAAATACGTCATTAGCGCACATATAAGGGAATTTATGCAAGTAGATGAAGCTGGCTACCGCTTAAACATCGGTATGGTCTTGGCCAGTGAGGATGCTAAGCTTTTGTGGGCGCGCTGTATTGGACGTGACGCGTGGCAATTTCCACAGGGTGGCTTGGCTGAAGGAGAGTCGCCGAGCCAAGCTTTGTTTCGGGAATTATTTGAAGAAGTGGGACTGACTGCTGACGATGTTGAGATTTTAGCAGAAACTCAATCATGGTTGCACTACGAATTACCGCCACAATTTATTCGTCAACGAGCGTCTGAACGCATCATTGGACAGAAGCAGAAGTGGTTTTTACTTAAACTGAAGGCAGAGCCTTCGCGCATTAATCTCAGTACGACGGTTACACCAGAGTTTGATGATTGGCGTTGGGTTGATTACTGGCATCCTTTGGAAGAAGTTATATATTTCAAACGAGATGTTTATCAAGCAGTTTTAACAGAGTTTGAGCCAATTTTGCTGCCATCTTAAATGCCTTTGCTCGGCGCTGATAAGTGAGTGATTTATGCTCAATACGCTAAAACGCATTGTCCAATCGGTCAATGCAGCACATTCGTTACCTGAATCACTAAGGATTATGGTGAAGTGTGTGCGTGAAGCGCTTGACACCAAAGCTTGCACCATTTACTTAATTGATCACCAACATAAAGAGTATGTGCTCATGGCAACAGAAGGGCTGAACCCGATGGTGGCTGGACGTGTGCGTATTCCCTTGGGGCAAGCCTTGGTGGGCCTGGTTGGGCGTCGTGAAGAGCCCATTAATCTGGCAGATGCATCTTCACATCCGGATTTTTTATATCATCCGGATGCTGGCGAAGACGCCTACGCTTCTTTTTTGGGTGTTCCTATTATTCAGCAAAGAAGGCTTTTGGGTGTGCTGACGGTGCAGCAAGAAGATCAGCGCTATTTTGATGAGTCTGAAGAAGCTTTTATGGTGACCATTGCCGCTCAGCTGGCGGGTGTGATTGCACAGGCAGAGTCCACCGGTGCATTGGCGGATTTGCTGTATCAGTCGGTGCCAGTTGACAGCAGCAACCAAATTTATACAGGGCAAGCTTGTATGATGGGCATTGGGATTGGGCAAGGGGTGGTGGTTTACCCGCGAGCTGACTTGACCAGTGTGTCTGATCGTCGTATCAGTCCAGATCAGGTGGGAGCTGAGCAAGAACTATTTAACCAGGCACTTCAAGCCGTGCAATCAGATATTCAAGAGCTCAGCGACCGATTGCATGCAACATTACCTGCATCTGAATTGACAATTTTTGGGGTTTACCTGCAGATCCTCAATAGCAGGAGCTTAACCAATGAAGTGCATCAACACATTGCTGCAGGGTTTGGGTGCCAAGGGGCCTTGCGCAAAGCAATTTATCACTATATGGATCAGTTCAAAGCCATGGAAGATCATTATTTGCGTGAGCGAGCTGTGGACTTCTATGATTTGGGCCAACGCTTATTGGCTCGCTTGCAAGCAAATCAGCCTAAAGTCATCGACTATCCAGAAAAAACCATTCTCATAGGTGAGGAATTGACTGCATCTGATTTGGCAGAAGTGCCGGAGGGCCGTTTGTCGGGGATGGTATCCATTCGAGGTTCCAGTAACTCACATGTGGCCATTTTAGCACGTGCTTTGGGTGTGCCATCGGTGATGGGTGTCAAAGGTGTACAGCTTGGCCATTTGGCACAAAAGCAGTTGATCGTAGATGGCTATATTGGTCAGATGCATGTGAATCCAAGCCAAGATGTATATGATGAATACCAGGGACTTTTGCATGAAGAAATTGAGCTCAATGATTCTTTGGCTAAATTGCGCAGCGAGCCAGCAGAAACACCTGATGGGCATAAGGTTAAATTGTGTGTTAACGTCGGTTTGGCTACAGACGCTGGTTTGTCTTTAAGTGTGGGTGCAGAGGGTATTGGGCTGTACCGTAGCGAAGTTCCTTTCATGATACGAGATAGGTTTCCAGCTGAGCAAGAACAATGTGTCATTTACCGTCAGCTGCTGCAAGCTTTTGCTCCACGTCCAGTGACCATGCGTACTTTAGATATTGGTGGAGATAAGTCTTTGCCTTATTTTCCTATCGATGAAATCAACCCATTTTTAGGGTGGCGCGGTATTCGAGTGACACTGGATCATCCCGATGTATTTCTAATCCAGTTACGAGCAATGTTGATGGCTAATAGTGATACTGGGAATTTACAAATTTTATTACCTATGGTCAGTAATGTGAATGAAGTGGATGAGTCTTTGCGTCACATTCAACAAGCCTATCAGGAACTGCTGGATGAGGGGTTGGAGGTTTCTCTACCCCCGATCGGGGTGATGATAGAAGTGCCATCAGCTGTATATTTAGCTAAAGAATTGGCAAGGCGTGTAGACTTTATTTCGGTGGGCAGCAATGACTTGATACAGTATTTGTTAGCGGTTGATCGCAACAACATAAGAGTGGCTTCACTGTATGATGGTTTTCATCCTGCAGTGATTCGATCATTGATGCAGATTGCAGAGTCGGTGCATCAGCTTGGTAAAACGGTCAGTATTTGTGGTGAACTAGCCAGCGATCCTGCTGCTGTGATCTTATTGTTGGCTATGGGTTACGATATGTTGAGCATGAACTCTACCAGCTTATTGCGGGTTAAATGGGTGGTTAGAAATGTATCCATGGCTTCAGCCAGAAAAGTATTGAATGAAGTATTACAAATGGATAATTCCACCATCATTCGACTGCATATGGAAAAAGTGATTGAAGAGTCAGGTCTGGGTGGTTTGATCCGAGCAGGTAAGCATTAGTGAGCGTGTATGTCAGGTGATTTATGGTTGGCAGGGTTGGGGCTGGTTGCGGGCGTTGTATCAGGTTGCTTTGGGATCGGTGGTGGTATAATTCTAGTGCCTGGTTTTGATTATTTTTTTCAAAAGGCAGACATTTCGCCCAGTATGATTTTTGCTGTAGCCACATCGTTGTCAGTGGTCGCCGTCGTGAATATGATGTCAGCTTGGTATCATGCTAAGCATACTCAAAAAAAACATAAATTTCATCCTTATTATCTGGTATCGTCTATTATCGTTGGCATGACGTTTAGTGTGTTGATGGTGCCTTATCTGCCAACTGTTTTGGTGCGCGCGTTATTTTCAGTGGCGTTGTTGTGGATAGGGTGGCGGGTTTTGTTTCGAGATTCTGTCAACACCTCTCAGGTTGTCATTCATAAGCTTTCAGTGATCTTTCGTGGTGTGGTGATTGGAGTGTGTACCAGCATCCTTGGCATTGGTGGTAGCTTGTTATTGATGCCTTATTTGTTGAGTATTGGTGTGTCCGTGCATGCGGCTGTTGGGTTTTGCACACGCTTGACGACGGTGATAGCAGGTTTAAGTGGTCTTTTGTACATGTTGTGGGGCAGTTATCAAGGGGTATCCGTTGCTTACACTTTGGGTTATGTGTATTGGCCAGCATTGCTGGTAGCTGGTGTGCCAGGTATGCTTGGAGCTTGGATTGGGGGACGTATATCTTCATACTTGCCAGTACTTTGGCATCGTCGTTTGTTTGCGATCATACTGTTGTTGATGGCTTGTAGTATGCTTAATCAATGTTTAGGAGAATGATGTGTGGGTGATGCCTTCTATCGATCCAGTCATTTTACCGATTTATGGGCCTTTGGCACTTCGTTGGTATGGTTTGATGTATGTGGTGGGGCTTGGCTCTATTTGGTTTTTAGCAAGTCTTCGTATCAAATGTGTGTCGGGTTGGCATGAGGAGCATATACAAGATATGTTACTTTGGGGGTTGCTGGGTGCTGTCATCGGCGGTCGTGTAGGCTATATGTTGTTTTATACAGAGGATATAAGCCTTATGGCATGGCTGTACTTATGGGAAGGTGGTATGTCCTTTCATGGAGGCTTTGTGGGAGGAGCCTTAGCTTTTATGGCTTTTGCTCATAAGTGGAACAAGCGTTTGGTGGAAGTAGCAGATTTTTTTCTGCCAATGGTGCCCATCGCTTTGGCTTTTGGGCGTATAGGAAATTTTATCAATGGTGAGCTGTGGGGGCGTCCTACCGACATGCCTTGGGGGGTGTTGTACACTTGGAGTGATGTAGCACGCCATCCTTCTCAACTTTATGAGAGCGCCCTGGAAGGCATTGTTCTTTTCACCGTTCTTTGGTGTTATTCAAGAAAACCTAGAGCCCCATGGGCTGTGAGTGCTTTGTTTTTAATAGGTTACAGTACAGCACGTTTGATAGCAGAGTGTTTTCGTGAGCCTGATCGCCATATAGGATTTATCTTTCAAGATTGGTTGACCATGGGACAGCTGTTATCGCTGCCTATGTTGTTCGCAGGTATGGTTTTATGGTGGTATAGCCGTATGAATTCACATCAGGCAAAGAACCTTTAGGAGATAGTGAATGAAAATTTACTTACAGTTTCTTCAGCATATATTAGCGCAAGGCCATAACAAACCCGATCGTACAGGCACAGGCGTATTCAGCACTTTTGGTTATCAAATGCGCTTTGACTTGCAACAAGGGTTTCCTTTGGTGACGACCAAAAAAGTGCATATTAAAAGTGTGGTGCATGAATTATTATGGTTTCTTAAAGGCGATACCAACATTAACTATTTAAATGACCATGGTGTCAGAATTTGGAATGAATGGGCTGATGAAGATGGCAATCTAGGACCCGTGTATGGTAAGCAATGGCGCTCATGGCAGGGTTATGACGGCAAGGCCATCGATCAGCTGCACAATGTGATCCAAGCGATTAAAAGCGATCCGAATTCAAGGCGGTTGTTGGTCAATGCCTGGAATGTAGCTGATTTACCCAATATGGCTTTGCCGCCATGTCACATGATGTTTCAGTTTTATGTTGTCAACGGCGTGTTGTCTTGCCATCTTTACCAGCGTTCAGTGGATGGTTTTTTAGGATTGCCTTTTAACATAGCATCTTATGCATTGTTGACGCACTTAGTGGCTCATCAGTGTGGGATGCAGGTAGGTGAGTTTGTCTGGACCGGTGGAGATTGTCACATTTATCACAACCACATCGAGCAAGTTGAGTTGCAACTGACACGTGAGCCTTATCCATTGCCTCAATTGAGATTAACGCGTCGACCTGAGCGTATTGAAGACTACTGCTATGAGGACATTGTCATAGAAGGTTATCACTGCCACCCGACCATCAAAGGCGCTATTGCTGTGTAAGCTAACTATTTTTAACCAACGACATAGCCTTGAGGATGTTAAATGCCTGGCTTAGCTGATGATCGGTTTTAAGCTTGTCTGGCACTTGGTTGGTGTTTTCTTGTTTGCCCTCAAGGCTGGCCAAATGATTTTCTAAGTGGCCATCAAGATCAGCTTCTTTCATCCTCTGATTTTCGTCTTCTGTTGGCTTTTGTGCCACCCAGTTTTCAGGAAGTTTGATGTCGGGCGATAGCCCTTTGGCTTGAATTAAGTTGCCTTTGGGGGTGTAATAAAATGCTGTGGTCAGTTTAATGCCGTGCTTGTCATCCAGAGGCAATATGGTTTGCACCGATCCTTTACCAAAAGTCTGGCTGCCGACAATGAGTGCACGGTGATTATCTTGCAGGGCTCCGGCTACAATTTCAGACGCTGATGCTGAGCCTTGATTGATAAGAACAACAATGGGTTTGCCTTTAAGTATATCACCTGGGTTAGCAACGGCTTCATAATTGGAGTGCTGGCTTTTGCCTTTGGTGTAGACAATAAGCTCTTCATCACCTTTTTGATCATTGTGAATTAACGCGTCAGAGATCTCTATGGCTGATTGCAATAATCCACCTGGGTTATCGCGCAGATCAAGCAGCAATCCTTTGATATTTTTCTTATTCTTGCTTTTAAATGCTTTGATGGCTTTTTGAAAATCTTTGGCTGTGTTGGCCTGGAAGTTACTGATTCGCACATAACCAAATTCCTCATCAAAGAGTTCGCTTTTAACGCTTTTAATCCGGATAATGTCACGCACAATAGCGATTTTAAGAGGTCTGTCAGTATCTTTGCGCAATATGGTCAGCTGTGTTTTGGTACCTTGCTTGCCACGCATGCGCTTAACAGCATCTCGAAGCTTCAAGCCTTTCACTGGTTTGTTGTCAATGCGTATAATATAATCGCCCGAGCGTACACCTGCTTTTTTAGCAGGGGTATCATCAATAGGGGCGATCACACGAATAGCACTGTTTTCCATAGTCACTTCAATACCTAAACCACCAAACTCTCCTTGCGTGCTTGTTTTTAGATCGTTGAAATCCTCTTCATCTAAAAATGCAGAATGGGGATCAAGTGACTCCAGCATGCCTTCAATGGCTCCTTCAAAGATATCTTTGTCTTTGACGTCTTTAACATAAAAATGCTTGACCTGGCTGATAGCATTTGTAAATCTTTGCACATCTTGCGGTGAAAAAGCGCTGGGTATGTTGCGATTTTCAGTCTGTAGTGAAGAAGCCTTGGCCTGTGCTTCCGCATGGCCGGTTAAGCTTGTGAGCGATAATAGTACAGATGATGTAAGGCACACGAGCCTTTGATGGCGTTGATTGTTCATTTAAGATAACCAGGGTTTGGGGTCAATGGGTTTGCCGTCTTTTCGTATCTCAAAGTATAGACCGTTTTCCAAAGCCCCGCCGCTTTGTCCTGAGTAAGCAATCAGCTCGCGTTCAGCCACGTGTTCACCGGTGGCTTTATGTAGGCTCTGGTTATGTGCATAAAGTGACATATAACCTTGCCCATGGTCCACAATGGTCAATAAACCGAAGCCTCGCAGCCAATCGGCAAAAATCACTTTGCCCGCATGAACAGCGTACACGGGAGCATTGGTGTTATTTTTGATAAACATGCCTTGAGACAGGATACCGTCATTTTTATCACCAAAGCGTCGAGTAATGCGTCCATGGCTTGGCAGTTTTAATTTGCCACGCATGAGCTTGAAAGGCTTAGTACTTAATGCGGCTTGTCGGCTCTTTTGAATTTGGCGTAGTAACTTCTCTAAACGTTTTTTATTTGCTAAAAGTATGGCCAGCTTTTCATCTTTGGATTGAATGGTTTTTTCAATATCCTGTATAATGCGCCTGCGTTGTTTCGATTCTTGCTTAAGTGCTACCAGAATGTTGGCTTGTTTTGTTTGAAGTTGACTTAGAGTTTTGCGTTTCGACTGCATTTTCATGGTTTGTTGTGCCAAGGCATCAACGAGACTTTGGGTTTTTTCAATTTGTTCCTGGCGTGCTGCATACAAGTAATCATGATAATGCAACAATCGTTGACGATTGATGAAGCCTTGATTGTTGATCAGTAATTGCAAAGGATTGTCATGTTGTAAATAATAGGCTACAGCGATTTGTTCGCCCAGGGTTTTGTAATGGTTTTGTAGATCATCTTCAAGCTGGTGGTGTTTTTTCGATAAAAATTTCAATTCC
>CAYGTQ010000002.1:0-62817 GCA_964352915.1 uncultured Legionellales bacterium | reverse complement strand
TATTTGTATTTTCTAGAGACGAAAATATGTAATTTATACTATCGCTTTTCAATGTTCTTTCTAAGCTACTGTCAAGCTCCATGGTCATTAACAAAATATTTGTTTCTTTAAATTCGCTTTGGAATTGCTTAATGCTGGCTAGATTTTCATCAATATTTTTTGCTGTAATAATCAATAGATCCGGAAGGCTAGCTTTCATAGCTAATTTTAATTCTTGTACTGCTGTGTACTTATAATACTGAAATTCACCCTCCTCTAAAGCGACTATAACATTAGAGCTTGTGTTAGCATCCAGCTCTAATACATGTATTGTGAAATCCCGCATCCTACTTACCTCCATCCAATCAAGCTCAAATCATCGTTCTATTTGAGATACCCACAGCAAATACCAAGCCAATTAAATTATTGTATTAAAAACAATAAGTTACAAGCAGTTATGACCGTATCGTGTCAAAGCTTTGGCGGTTTTTGTAGAATGAACACTGATAAAAATAGACTAATAAAAACTTATAAATTATAGAAATTATTCATAAATTCATACATGAACATTTTTGACTATTTGGCGAACAATTAGTAAAATATGTATTCATTTATTTTAAAATAAAAAAACGAGGATGCTTCAGAGCTTCCCACCATACCTAGGTTGTAAGAAAAATTTTATTCCTGTTATTGTCTAATATAATAGCCAGAAAAAAAAGACGTAATACCCAACAGGATTCTTGCTAACATGCTAATTGTACGCTCCACCGGTGATAACAACGATAGCACTCTCATAACAACCATTTTAAACACCTGACTAAATATAATATTTAATATTACACACCAGAAAACTCTGAAATAAAATACAAACAACACTCTCAACAAGTATATCAAAGATGCCAAACAGCCATGGTAAAACAATAGCAAAAAAATACAAATAAATCACTAACCAAGGGCATTATCAAAAAATATAATGTATAATGAGCCGGAACTATTGGAAAAATACTGATTAAATAATAACTCCAGATGCTGTTTTAAAAGCGTCAATCAATGACCTTAAGTTGTACTCTGGCATAGTTGTTGACAAGCTTTACAAAAGTCTATAGCTTTTGCACCTAGGATATAATGTAAAATTTATAAAAAAAGAATTAATATCTATGAATTTAAATTTAATACAACCTTTACTTTCTATTTCCCCAATAGATGGCCGCTACCACGATAAAGTTAAGATGCTATCCAGTCTATTTTCTGAAGCAGCTATTATGAAAAAAAAACTGAAAATTGAGATTTTATGGTTTATCAATTTAATTAACGAAGTATGTATTATACCTGAATTCAAACTCAGTCAAGATGATTTAATCTATCTTAGAGACTTATATGAAAATTTTAATCTCGAAGATGCGCATATAATAAAAAAAATAGAAAGCCGAATTAATCATGATACTAAAGCTATTGAATACTTTTTGAAGGATAAATTTTCAAATCGTAGCCAATTAGTCAAATACGTTGAAATTATACATTTAGGATGCACTTCAGAAGATATTACTAATATTGCCTATACTTTATCTGTTAAAGAATCACTTTTTAAGCACATTATTCCTCAAATACTTCTTATTAGAGATCATTTGTTATATTTAAGTGAAACTTATGCCGATTTGCCTATGCTGAGCCGAACTCACGGGCAACCAGCATCGCCAACTACTTTTGGGAAAGAAATGGCAAATTTTTCTTGGAGAATACATGCACAGGTAAAAAACATACAAAATATCTCGCTTACAGCTAAAATCAATGGTGCAGTTGGCAACCATAATGCGCTTTGCGTAGCATTTCCAAAAATAAACTGGCCGCTAGTTGCTGAAAATTTTATTAACTCCTTAGAACTAGAATACAGCCCTTACACTACTCAAGTGGAATCCAAAGATAACTTGGTAAGATTATTTAATGAACTTTCTTTAACAAACTCTGTGATGATTGATTTGTGCCAAGATGCCTGGCTATACATATCACAAGACTATTTGTGCTTAAAACCACAAAAGAATCACGTTGGCTCATCAACAATGCCACATAAAGTTAATCCTATTGATTTTGAAAACTCTGAAGGGAATTTAAAGTTGGCCAATCAAACCCTCAATTTTATGAGTCAACAACTACCTATATCCAGACTGCAGCGCGACCTAACAGACTCAACTATTATGCGAAATATAGGTGTCCTATTAAGCCATGTCTTCATAGGACATAAATCTTTACTTAAAGGTCTCAATAATGTCGCACCAAATGAAAAAAAAATGCTCAAAGATCTAAATGAACATTGGGAAATCATATCTGAAGCTATTCAAACTATTATGAGAGTGCATCATATTGATTCTCCTTATGAAAAACTAAAGGATCTAACAAGAGGTTCTCAACTAGAAAAAATTAATATCCTTTCTTTTGTAGATTCCTTAGATCTACCAAAAATAGTAAAAAAAACCCTTAGGAACCTGACTCCAGAGAAATATACAGGTGAGGCTTGCCCCCTTGCAAAAAGTATCAAACGAAGATTATCTATATAAGAACACGTCTAAACCTTAATACATACAGTCATACCATCACCATAAGGCATTAAGAAATTTAAAACCCTTGTATCATATGAAATTTTTTTATTTAGCATGCCCATGGCTAATGCTCTATTACTTGGATAAAGTTTTACAACTTCTCCATTCCATAGAGTATTATCAAAAATTATTAAGCTTCCTGGTTTAGTTAACATCAAACATTTTTCATAATATGATCCATAGTTACCTTTGTCTGCATCAATGAAAATTAAATCGAATTGTGTTTTTTTAAGAATAAATCTATCGATTAATTCGCTTGCATCAGCGCATGTAAACTTAATATACTTATCTGCCCCAGATTTTTTCCAAAAGTGCTTTGCAATATGTATATATTTATCATCTCGGTCGCAAGTATGAATAATGCATGGTCCACCAACAGCCTGTGCAAAGGCTAATGCACTATAACCTGTGTATGTTCCAAGCTCTAATATATGTTTAGGTTTATGCAATCTGGTTAATAAAGTCAATGCCTGGACCTGCATAGGACTAATTTGCATTTCATGACATTTTAAGCGTGCCATCAATTTTCTCAATCGATAAAGTTCCTTGCTTTCACTAAATGATAAGCTTGCTATATAAGGAGTAATATCTTTATCTATAAAAATGTCACGATTCGACATAAAGCATTTTTTTAATCTGTTCGCGCAGCTCTTTTTTTAGTATTTTTCCTACAGTTGACTTAGGAAAGTCATCTAAAAATATGACTCGACGAGGGATTTTATATCTTACAAGGTGTTGTTTACAATGATTGATAATATCCTCTTCAGAAACTGCTTTCTCATGGCAAGTGACGCATGCAATTATTTCCTCTTGGCCATTTTCATTTTGAAGACCGATTACGCCTGTATCGTAAACCTCTGGGTAAGATAGTATAACTTCTTCAATCTCTCGTGGAAAAACATTAAAACCAGAAATAAGAATCATGTCTTTTTTGCGGTCAACAATTGAAATTGCACCTTTTTTATCTAATTTCGCAATATCACCGGTTTTTAACCAACCATCATTCGTCTTAATACTTTGCGACTCATCTTCATTGCCCCAATAACCTTGCATAACTTGAGGCCCTCGAACCCATAGTTCTCCTTCCTCGCCAGGCTTTAATGCCTCTTCTTGAGAACCACGAAAAGATATTTCAGTTCCAGGCAATGGCATTCCAACGTTATTTTGAAATTCTTTTTCAGTAACAATATTGAAAGAAACTGCCGGACTTGCTTCTGTCAGTCCATAAGCTTGAAGCACAACACACCCTGTTAATGCTTGCCATTTTTTAGCAACAGAGTCACGAATTGACATGCCTCCAGCTATCGTATATCGCAAATTATCAAAATTTATCTTAGTAAAATCTTTATTGTTAAGCATGTTATCGTACAAAGTATCGACACCTGTGATGATTGAAAAAGGTTGTTTGCGAAACGCCTTAATCATTGCTTTGGTATCTCTAGGATTTGTAATTAAGATATTTTTTTGACCAGTATATATTGGCAAACAGAAATTCGCTGTTAACGCAAATATATGATAAAGCGGCAGTGCTGTTGCTATCGCTTCTCCACGTTTAATTGGTTGAGGAGAAAACCAATGAAAAACTTGTAACATATTAGACAATATATTGCCATGACTCAGCATGGCTCCTTTTGAAATACCCGTAGTGCCTCCGGTGTACTGCAAAAAAGCAATATCAGATAAATCTGATTTTACATCTTGATAAGTAGATGAATCATCGTTTTTCTTAATAATTTGATGCAAAAACGAATACTCTACAAACCTCACTTTATGTGGCTTGTGTTTCCATTGATTCACAGTATTCAACATGAATCGCTTCGGATATGGGTGAAAATCACCAAGTTGACTTATAATAAGTTGGCATACTTTTGTTTCCTGTATAACTTTATTCACAGTTTTGATGAAATTTTCCAGAACAACCAAACAAGTTACGCCAGAATCATTAAGTTGGTTTTTAAGCTCACGAGGCGTATATAAAGGGTTGATATTAACGATAACACCGCCTAATCGTAAAATTGCAAACATTAAGATTGGATAACTTAATGTATTAGGCATCATTACCCCGACTCTATCACCTGGAGATAAGTTAAAATCCTGAGATAACACTGCAGCCAATTTGAAGCTAAGTTCTTCTAATTTTTGATAGCTAATTTCCGTGCCATAATTCCAATACGCACATTCTTGAGAATATTTGCTGCAGCATTGCTTAAACAGCTCTTGTAATGAGCTAAAATCACCTAAATCTATCTGGCGAGGAACTTCTTCCGGGTAATGATTAAGCCATACTTTATCCATAATTCTTCATAATTCCTTAGCAATAAGTGCTGACGTGCTAGGCAACCATCTTATAATTGCATATAATGATATGATTAGAAAAAAAACATTATATATAGAAAATAACTGTATAATCAAGCACTTTATCATCGAGTAACCGCTGCACATGAACACTATTTTTATATCTGATTTGCACTTAAGTGCCCATAATAAAGACAATGAGCTACGCTTTATAAGGCTTTTAAAGGCGTATCCGCATATAGATAAACTCTATATTCTAGGTGATTTGTTTGATTATTGGATTGGTGACGACTTAAGCATGGAGCTTTTTCCAGATATTATAGAGGCAATGGCAAATTTTAATCAACCCAGTCCCAAAATCCATATCATGCACGGCAACCGGGATTTTCTTCTAGGAAAAGCATTTTACAAGAATACCAGCTGCATACCATTACCAGATCCAACAACCATTGTGCTTAACTCACATACAATACTACTAACACATGGCGATAGCTTGTGCAGCGATGACCACAGCTATCAAATCTATAGAAAATTTGTAAGAAATAAAAGCATACAAAAACTATTTTTTCTAATCCCAACTAAATTTCGCAAGAAATTTGCAAGCTCTATTCGACAGCGTAGCCATAAAAAAAATTATCATAAATTTATTGACGCAAACGATTCATCTTTGCGTAATTTAGTCTCGAATCACCAAGCAGATTGCATTATTCATGGTCATACGCACCTTCCTTCCATTCACTATTTTCATGATGATAAAGAAAATTACAAAACTAGATATGTGTTAAGCGATTGGCATCACCAGGGGCATGTGTTAACGCACGAACATGGAAATTGGAAAATGTATTTTTTTTCTTAATGGAAGCTTGGAATTCCACTATGGAATCGGAATTTTTCATCCAAACTATAAATTAAGTGGTGCTCAAATGCCGAAATTTTTGAAACTAAAGGCGTTATATCTTCTTTCATGAGCTCTGTTGCCATTTCAATATAAATTAAATAATGGCGTTTTTCTGCTAAAGCCAGCTGAGCATAAAAGTCAGCAAGCTCACCATCACCTTTAATTAATAAAGGTACAATTTTTTCAAACCTTTCACATGAACGAGCCTCAATAAAAGCACAGACAATTAATTGCTCTACAACATTCAATTTACTTTGTGGTTCCACTTGGCCGCGTAGTGATTTTGCATAGCGTGAAGCAGATAATCGTTGCATAGGGATCTTTCGCTTGCAAAGCAGCCTAAGCACTTTCTCGTAGTGACACAATTCTTCACGAGCTAATTGCGATAATTGCTTAAGCACAGGATAATCTGAATAGCGATCCATCATTGATATAGCAAAAACTGCCGCCTTGCGCTCGCAATTTGCGTGGTCGACTAATAAAGTTGGGATATTACTAAGTGCTGCATCAAGCCACTCGTGAGGCGTCTCATCTTGCAATAATGGAAAATTATCAGCTAGTGACATGTGCATCTAAGTTATTGTTAAGCTATCAGATGGCTCAAAGTACAGAAGAAAATAATAATCTAGCCAATCTACCATTGAGGTTAAATAAGGAGCAATAACTGAGCTATCTAACCCTAAGTAATTAAAGTAGCCTGTGCTTCTAGCAACCAGAATAATCACAACAATGACCAAAATACCTCGAATCAAGCCAAAAATCATACCTGCTAATACATCGATGGCCTTTAAGCCAGACGAGCTGACTAATTTAGACACAATAAAATTAATTAAGGCAAAAACAATTAAGACGCCTAAGAACAGCAATAAAGAGGCACAGGCAAAACGCAGAGGCTTAGCACTTATAAATGGCGCTATAAGCTGAGCTACCTGCTCAGAGAAGACAGCTGCAGCCCATAGGCCTATGACCCAGCCACTTAGTGAAATTGCTTCTTTGATAAAGCCACGCAGCACGCTGATAAAGATAGAAAAAAACAATACAGCTAAAATTGCGTAATCAAACCACACCATTTGTGCACTCTCTCAGTAATAATGATTCACATTGTACCAAGCACAGGAATGCAAGCAAACCAAAATTCCACTTAAGGCCATTCAGGAGCTTATCGAGTGGTTTTTTGATTAACATTTAATCAATTTTAATTGTACATTCATATTACTTATGTTTGAAATTCGCAGGCTGTTTTAACAATACAAAATGGTGCATTTCTGACATAAACTCAATCATTATTGTGTGAAATATCAATGGCCTATCTATGTATGCATCGATCGCAGCATGATCTTTAAGGCGGTACTTAGTTAGAACTATTTCATATGAGCTTGAGCTGGTTCCAGCATTGTCATCTTTATGTATTTTTTTGACTAAAAATAGCCACTGAATGCCAAAAGACTGTAGAACAGTAATGAGCAGAGGGTACTTAATCATAATTTTTAATCGGTCGCAAGCTTAGTAAGGTATGATATTCTCTGTTTTTAGATAAAAAAATTTTGCAAGTCAAACAACTTACCTACTTACATATCTTTCAAGCATCAATTAAAATAAGTCTACTGCAATTCTTGTGAATTAAAAACTGTAGCTGCTCTGCTTAAAGCAGATCGTCCAGTGCCATACTGGTATTAACAAACATATAAAAGTAATTGCCTTATTAATCATGTTGATTTAACTTCTTTCTGGTTTTCATGAGCTCGCACTTTAATTATAAAGTTCATCATATAAAATAAGATTTCATATTTTTAATTCGCTTATAGTGCTTGATTGGCATGTGGTTTTTTTCCTAAATCCTTAAGAAATAAATAATGGCTTTTAAGCGCCACTCTAAGTGTTGGGAAATAATGATATTGAATATGATGTTCCTTGCATAATCGCTTAACGATGCGTGCAATAGCAGGATAATGAATATGACTTATCCGTGGAAATAAATGGTGTTCAATCTGGAAATTCAACCCACCTGAGTACCATGAAATAAATGGATTGTTGTGACAAAATCCTGCTGTAGATGCTAGCTGTTGCTCAAAAAATTTTTGACTGTCAAAAGCAGTGTCTTCGTCAAAAAATTGCGTGCCTTGCACAAAGTGCCCCAAAACAAAAATTATAGATGCCGCTAAGCCAGATACAGCTATAAAAATGCAGAAAAAAACAAGAGTTTTCTTTAAACCATGCACATATAGAGGTGTCAAGAAAAATAGTATAATGAAATTAATTTTTCCTAGCCAAAATATGAACAGCTCTTTGGTGGAAGGCTTTGGGATATCATGCCCATCTTTCTTTTTAGAAATCATTTCAAAAATATTTTGCACAATCATATTCAGTGTTTGAAATGCATATAATACCCACAGATAAATATGCTGCAATCGATAATGAGACAACCACTGATGGTAAGGTGAAAAACGAGCAAGTACACTTAAATTGAGATCTGTATCCACACCTATAATATTAGTATTAGGATGGTGTAAGTGATTGTGCCTAAAAGACCAAATAAACGCACTGATCCCTAAAGCATCAGCAATACAACTCAAAGATTTATTAGTTTCTTTATCTGGATGAAAAGAAAAATGAGCCGACTCGTGCAATAGATTAAGATGTAAACATGCAAAAGAAAGCCCAAGATTTACGGCTAAGGTAAAAGACAAAATAATCCCGAAATTTCCAAAAACAAGCAACTGATAAGAGGTAGCCAACCAAAACAAAATTATAGCCGTTTTAATATAAACGCGCCAGCCACCGTAAGGCGACAGGCAGTGTGCCTTCAAATATTTTTCTACTTCTGAGCGAACTTGCTTTTGAAAATTATCTGACATGAGTTTGTAATTCTTTCAACATAGCTTGTTAATTAAATATAGACGATTTAGCTAAAGGAACAGAAAGACATGTTATTCGACTAGTTATACATAAACCGCACATATAGATAATCATTAAACAAAGAAAAATAAATAAAAATAGGAAGACAAATATAATCCATCAATGAAATCTATGTTCACTTATATAAAATTTTTGACAATAATTGAATATAAATTTAGCCAAGTTCACTGCATAAAAATATCCAACTCAGAAAAAACACCAAATGATCCAAAAATTAAAATACAATCAGTTTCTGATGCATTTATTACAGCTGCTTGATATGCGCTTTTCAAGTCAGGATGTTGTCTGCAACATGCAATATCAACATTTAAAAAAGTATCGTTTAACTGCTCTAAGGTAAAACTGCGCGGGTTTTTAATTGGAGCTATGTGCCAATAATCTATACATGGCTTCATAAGACTTAAACATTTCTGTAAATTTTTATCTGATAACATAGAGAAAACTGCATAAATTTTTCCTGATATATGTTTATTTTTTAAAAATTTTGACAACACCTCTACAGAATCTTCATTATGAGCTACATCTAATATATGCAATACGTTATTTTTTTGGAGCATATGACAACGCCCTATTAAATCTGTATCTGATAAAATTTGATTGACCTTATATGTGGAAAATTTGGATAAAAGATTAAGCTCTTGAATTGCTGCAAGCGCTGTGGCTGCATTATGCAGGTGAAGTTTGGGAAAGCAAAGTCGATCAATCGTTTTGCGTGAGCTGCTCCAACACCAATGCCGGTGCTCGGTGGTATAATCATAATCATTACCCAGTTGAATTGTTTTGGCTCCAATTTTTTGGGCTTGTTGCTTGATACTGCTGTACTGCTTTCTGACTGCTACAACAGCTGCTTTATTTTTGCGGAAAATTCCTGATTTTTCAAAGGCAATTTCATCAAGTGTTTCACCCAGATAATCCATATGATCATAACCAATGCTTGTAATGATGGCCAAATCATTATCAACCACATTGACCGCATCAAGCCTCCCACCAAGTCCAATCTCTAATATGACATAATCCAAGGGTAGCTCTGAAAAAATGTATAACGCAGCCAATGTTGTTAGCTCAAAATAGGTTAGCTGAATATTTTTTTGATTTTTTTTAATATAATTGACAGCTTGAACAAAGGCGGATTCACTTACTTTTGCACCATCTATACATATGCGTTCACAGATATCGTAGAAATGCGGGGATGTATAAGTGCCTACTTTATAATTAAGAGCTTTTAAGAAACGTTCCAGAAATTTAACAGTGCTACCTTTACCATTGGTGCCTGCGACTGTAATAACTTTTTTATCTTTAAGTGTTGTCAGACTAAGTTTTTCAGCTAAAGATTTAACTTCAAGCAAGCTATAAACAGTTTTGTTTGAAACACTTGTACTGTATATTTTTTCTTCTACAGGATTTTTCACTAGCCTATTCAGTAAAAAAATATTAAAGTTAATTTTTAGCCATATTTTCTAAACACATTTGTTTATCGCTTGGATAAAGCTTCTTTAACAGACTATAAATTTTTTCTCTCATTTGCCGCCTATCAACGATGGTATCAATATGACCATGCTCTAGCAAAAATTCACTTTTTTGAAAGCCTTCAGGTAATACTTGGCGCACAGTTTGCTCAATTACTCGAGGACCAGCAAAACCAATCAATGCTTTAGGCTCAGCAACAATAACGTCCCCTAACATAGCCAAACTGGCTGATACGCCACCCATTGTAGGGTGAGTTAAAACGGAGATAAAAGGAATTTTTCTTTCAGCCAATTGAGCAACACCAACGCTTGTTTTCGCCATCTGCAAAAGTGATAACAGCCCCTCTTGCATTCTAGCGCCCCCGCTAGCCGAAAAGCATATCATAGGTGCTTGAAAAGCTAACGCTTGTTTGGTAGCTTCTACGAAACGTTCTCCGACCACTCGCCCCATAGAGCCTCCCATGAAGCTGAATTCAAAAGCAGCCGCTATAACACATCGTCCGTATAAGCTTCCTTGCCCAATAACGAGAGCTTCTTCTTCACCTGTACGTTTTTGAGCAGCAGATATGCGATCTTTGTAGCGCTGTGAGTCACGAAATTTTAAGTGATCAACCCATTTTGCATCACACTCAAAAGGCTCAAAGCTATCTTCATCAAAAAACCATTCTAATCGTGATCTGGCAGGAATTTGCTCGTGAAAATCACACTTAGGGCATACGTATAAATTGCGTTCGAGTTCAACCCGATAGCGCACAGCCTTGCATGATTGGCAAGTAGACCATAGGCCTTCTGGGATATTGCGCTTCTTATGGGTTGTACCAGTTCTAGCTTGCTTAGAAAATAATCGAGTTAACCAGCTCATGGAAAATCCTTATAAATAAATTTCTATCCTACCAAATATTGTGGTCTTATTCTCTCTATAGGCAAAATAAATGTTTTTGGATAACCCACAAAGGTTAAATAAAGACCTTTTGCAGGGGCTCGTATGATTTCAGGGGTGCGTTTTTTAGCATCAAGGAGCTCTTTTAACCATTTATAAGAACGTTGCCCCGTCCCTATGGTCAATAATGAGCCAACCAAGTATCTTACCATATGATGCAGAAATGAATTTGCAACCACGTCAATATTAATAAAATGTCCTTGCTTGCTCACTTCACACTCTAATAAGCATCGAACAGCATGATTTGATTGGCAACGTGAGCTGCGAAAACTTGTAAAATCGTGCTCCCCAAGTATCAATTGAGCGGCCTGATGCATTGAAGATACGTCCAGTGGTTGGTGTTCTCTATGACATAGCTCTGTCAGCAATATAGGCTCTGATTGATTACAAATGACGTATCGATACTCACGAAATATTGCCGAAAAACGAGCATGAAATGAAGGTTCTACTTCTTTTGCCCAAAAAACTATAATATCATTGGGCAAATACCTGTTAACCCCTTCAATCCAAGCTCTAATATCACGATTGGCACGCGTTTCAAAATGAACAACTTGATTGGTTGCATGTACACCACGATCGGTACGACCAGCACAGGTCACTTCTACGGGATGAGCAGCTACAGTCGACAAAGCATGCTCTAAGCAACCTTGTACACTAATATGCAAAGGTTGTTTTTGCCAGCCGTGATATCGCGTCCCTAAATATTTAACGCCTAACGCAATAAAGCTAGCCATTTTGTGTGCGTATTAAATTAATTTTTTCTAGCAGTAATTTCGCATCATTAATTTGATCTTGAGTTCCTTTTGCAAGAACTTGCCTCAAAAAATGTTCTGATTCCATGTAATCTTTCATATTAAAATAGGTTGTTGCCAAGTTAAGAAGTGCAGATGGTGCTTCCTCAGCATGAGCAACCATATTCTCTAAAGCTTCCTCATCAGAACCATTGCTGCAATTTAATTCTATTTTGGATGGGTTAGAAAATTTACTTTGAAGAGAATCCTGGATAGCATTGCTAACACTTTCTTCCAAGTGAAATCGTTGACAAACTTTAGAAACAACATTAGAAAAGTTAGAGTGTTTCTTGCTTTGAGCTAACTCATGGTTTATAAGAAGCAATACATTACTATAATTTTTTTCTTCCACTAACCGATCCAATATTTTATCAAATTTTCTTATTGCCCTGCCATTTTTCATAGTGCCTCCAAAAAATGATGCATCTACTCGCCTTTGATAAAAAATAAATGAAAAGAGTAATAGCGCTGTAATTAGAGTTAAAAAAAGAACAAATTGATAGGTGGTATAAGACAGTTGAGATTTGAATGTACTTGGAATATCTTGCACCATAACATTCATTCGATTACTCATGTTCGCTACAGTATATTTAATAAAACCTTCTTGATTGAATAAAGATTGGTCTGTTGGGTTGTTATGTTTCATTGCCTTAAGGGGCTTCACTTCTTCGGTTGCCTGAACAATCTGTTCTGACAATTTTTGAGATGTGTTATTAACTGAAGAAGCATAGTGCTGTTTATATTCATCTAATGTAATCTCAGATAAAACCGATTTGAAAGGTTTATCTTTAATTTCTTCTTTAAATTTCACAAAATTACTGACTCTAGAGCTGTGAGTAAGAGAATAATGCATGTCATCTTGTTGTTGTTTTGCTAGGTTAATACTACGTAGTAAAGACGAGACAACATTCATGGGTCCTGGCTTTAACACAACTGTCATGGTGCGCTGGCGATAATTTCCTTCATCATCAACCTTTCTGAACTCACTTTCAGGCATTTTAGGCCATTGTTTATGATGTTCTTGAACTTGCCTGTCAGCAATTTTAGAAGGAATTTGTTGCACGTCATTTTTGGCAGGAACAAGAAGACGATAGCCTGCCTTTAACCCGTTAATGTTATTTTTATTAAAAGCCGATGGGTTTGCCTTATACAAAGCCATCACCATTTGCTTAATCGTTAACTCTTTTGCAGGCTTTACTTCTTTAGCAATACTCCATAGGGTTTGAGAATATTTTACAGAAAAAACACGTTTTGTATTGTTGCTAACATGAATTCCCGAAATTTTCTTTGGCTTAGCTTGTTGACTTATGATTTTATATGTTTTTGGGTTTAATAAAATTACATAATGCTTGAAAAATCTTCCTGTCTGTGTGCTAATCTCTAGCAGAATAGAAAAGTATGGCTCTGAGATAACTTCAGACTGGGATGACAGTGATATAGTCCCTTTTTCTTTATCCAGTTGACAAACAATACCATCTAAAAGTGAAGGTCTTTCCAAATTAATTTTTTCATAATATTCTATATCAGCTTGTTTGATCTCCAAACTATTCAATTGTGTATTATCTACTCCTTTGAATTTCACCAACGCACGAAAAGGTTCATGCAGGTAGGAAATTACCTTTATCTCTTCAAAATCAATGGCAGCTACCTTTCCAGATAACACCAAGATTATTATAAACAAAATGTATTGCAAACCCATATATATAGATTTTTTCATATGTATTAACTCATTTTTTGATAGATATATTTCGGAGGTTGAATTTCATAAATACTAGACAGCTCTGCACACAGCTCTTCTGTTGGCAAAACATCCCATTTACGATCCAGTGCAATAGTGCACTGCGTAGCTGCATCATTATATTGTATTAAAACAGGACATTTGCCTTTGGGGTGGCGGCACAAAATTTTCTTTATCGAATTTGAGCACTCTTCTGAGATATCAAAATCGATTTTCAATTGTAAACCTTCCGCATATTGCTCCCGAGCATGTTGCAAATCCATAGCATCCAGCAATCTGTACCGTAGTGCTTTTTCATTTCCAGCCTGGGTTGCAGATGCTTTAAAAAGGATAATGTTTTCTTTTTTAATGTAATCTTGAGCTTTATCAAACAAATCACTGAATAAGACTGCTTCAATGTGATTTTTATCACTCTCAATAGTTAAAAAGTATATGGGATCCTTACGTTTTGTAAACGAGCGCCTTATTTGGCTAATAAGACCAATTGACCATGCACTATCAGAGTTGGTATTCCTATTTATTAAGTCTGAAATAGTTACCGCACCCAATTGTTCCCTATCAGAGCTGTACACATCAACAGGATGACCGCTGACATAATAACCTAGTATTTGTTTCTCTTTTGCCAAAAGTTCAATTTTAGGTATTTCAGGTAAGTTCTTCTGAGAAAATTGCTCATCATTAGGCAATGTACTTATGCCAAACATATCTAATTGACCTTTCTGATCATTTTTTGTTGACTGCTCAGCCGTCAACAAACTAGCATCAACTGAGTCCAACAAAGTTGCTCGATTATAACTGATGTTATCAAAACCACCTGAATAAATTAGGGCATGCAAGACGCGCTTACCTATTTTTTTAACATCCAGACGAGTACAAAAATCCAGTAAGTTTTTGTACTCTCCATTTTTCTCACGCTCAAAAGTCAATGATTCTATTACACCTTGCCCCAGACCTTTAATAGCTCCAAGTCCATAAGCTATACTGCCATTACTTTTTGCAGTAAAAAAATAATGGCAGCTATTTATATCAGGAGGTAATATTTCAAGCCCTATACTCTTACACTCATGAATGATCGTCACGAGTTTATCAGTATTATCCATGTCGGATGACAAAACAGCCGCCATAAATTCTGATGGGTAATGTGCTTTCAGCCAGGCTGTCTGATATGAAATCATGGCGTAAGCTACAGAATGAGACTTATTAAAACCATAACCTGCAAATTTTTCAATTAAATCAAAAATAGTTGTAGCATTTTCGTGGCTTACGTTATTATTGACTGCAGCGCTGACAAAAATAAGCCTTTGTTTAGCCATTTCTTCAACTTTTTTCTTGCCCATGGCTCGCCTAAGTAAATCAGCTTTACCTAAGGAATATCCAGCTAATACTTGAGCAATTTGCATGACTTGTTCTTGATACAGAATAACACCATAAGTTGGTGAAAGCACTGTTTCTAAACGAGGATCAAAAAATGTGACAGGACTTTTCCCATGCTTTCTATCGATGAAATCATCAACCATACCAGACTGTAAGGGGCCAGGACGGAAAAGTGCTATCAAAGCCACAACATCTTCAAAACAGTCTGGTTTCAATTTTCCTACAAGCTCTTTCATGCCTCTTGATTCAAGCTGAAAAATTGACGTTGTATTACAGCTTTGTATGAGCTCAAAAGTTTTAGCATCATCTAAAGAAATTTTTTTAATATCAACACGCTTATCTTTGTTTTTGATGCTTTTATTGACCGTTTTAACTGCTCTATCAATAATAGTTAATGTCCTCAAGCCAAGGAAATCAAACTTAATTAAGCCAATAGATTCTACATCGTCTTTATCAAACTGAGTTACAATGCTTGCATCATTTTCTTCACAGTATAAAGGTGCATAATTGGTTAATGCGCCAGGGGCAATGACCACACCACCTGCATGTTTTCCCGCATTGCGCGCCAAGCCTTCTAATTGGATTGCTAAATCAAACATTGTTTTAATGGTGTCATCAGTTTTGTATAAATGACTTAGCTCTTTTTCATCTTTAAGCGCTTTGGATAAAGTAACACCCAGTTCATTTGGAATTAATTTTGCAATGCGATCTACAAAGCCATAAGAGTGACCTAATACCCTACCTACATCTCGTATCACAGCTTTTGCTGCCATTTTTCCAAAAGTAATGATTTGTGAAACACATGATTTTCCATACTTTTGCATAACATATTCAATAACACGATCGCGATTATCCATACAAAAATCTATATCAAAATCGGGCATAGATATACGCTCAGGATTTAAGAACCTTTCAAAAAGAAGGTTGTATTTTAATGGATCTATGTCTGTAATGCCGAGAGAAAAAGCAACCAATGAGCCCGCACCAGAACCTCGACCAGGGCCAACAGGGATTCTGTGATTTCTTGCCCATGTTATAAAATCAGCTACAATCAAAAAATAACCGGCGTAGCCCATTTTGTTAATTACTAAAAGCTCTCTTTCAACCCTACTGTGGTATTTTTCATAATCACTGGTCTCAAGTTCTTTGGTATCTAAGCCACTTAAGACTTGTTGTTTTAAATAATCTTCAATGCTCAACTGATTAGGGATAGGGAAATCAGGTAAGACAACATTGTCAAGCTCAAAATGAACATTACATTTTTTTGCGATAATAGCTGTATTTTCTAATATATTAGGCATGTCAGAAAATAGCTGATGCATCTCTTCATTTGTTTTAACACTTTGGTGAATTGTGTAGTTTCTTTTTCTGGATTGGTCAGCTAACAACTCTCCTTTTTGTATACAAACTCTGGCTTCATGCGCTTCATATTGCTCAGGCAATAAAAACCTTACATCATTGCTTGCTATCAAAGGAAGCGATAGTTTTTCAGAAATATGTTGACATCCGACGATATACGCTTGCTCGTCAGGATGGTTAATACGAGCCACCTGCAGGTAGTAATCCTCAAAGATTTCTTTCCATAATCTGCATTGATTTACTGCCTCATCTTTCTTATCTTGCAGCAACAAACTACCTACATCACTATTTAAACCCGAAAGTGCTATTAAGCCAGCTGTATGCTGTTCAAACCATGTAGACTTTATGGAAGGAGGCGTTTTCTCTTCCCGTAGCTGGTAAGCTTTAGACACTAAATGAGTTAAATTGTAATATCCCTGCATGTTTTTGCATAATAACACCAAATTAAATGATGTTCCTAAGTCATCTGACCACACAGAAGCTTCACATCCAATAATAGGTTTAATGCCATGATTAAGCGCACTTCGGTAAAACTTGATGATAGCGAATAAATTCATATAGTCTGTAATGGCAACTGAAGGCACATTTAATGCCTTCAAATGCTTCATTAAATCATCAATTCTGATGGTACTATCTACAAGAGAATATTCTGTTCTAAGATGTAGATGAACGAATTTCTGTGGCATCATGCAACCCTATCTGATAGGTTAATTACATCACGAACAGGCTTGAAAGTTTTTCTATGAATAGGTGTCACACCAAAAGACCTGAGTGCTTCCAAGTGCTTTTTAGTTGGGTACCCTTTATGTAAATCAAAGGCATATTCTGGGTATTGCTCATGGTACGTGATCATGGTTTGATCGCGAATAGTTTTTGCTAAAATTGACGCCGCAGAGATGCAAGGATATTTTTGGTCACCTTTAATAAATGCTGTAGCATCAACTGAAAGCTCATCTGGAACAAACTTACCGTCAATAAAGATGGATGTGAATGAGTGATTTAATTGCTGCACAGCACGTGTCATTGCCAGTAAGGTTGCATAATGAATGTTTAATCTGTCAATTTCTTCAACGGTTGCTTCCGCTACAGAAAAATCTATAGCTTCTTTTTTGATAATAATTGCTAATGAATCGCGCTGCTTTTTTGATAAAAGCTTAGAATCTTTTAACCCAGCAACGGACAATTTTCCAGGCAATATAACAGCAGCGGCTACCACAGGCCCTGCCAAAGGGCCTCTGCCAGCTTCATCTACTCCTACAATGATCTCATTCATGATTGCTCAATTTACCAGACGTATGAGCTATTAGCTCAGCTATTTTTTCAATACTGTTACATTGTAACTCTTGGTGCATTGTGAGAAAAATACTTTTCATTGACTGTGACAAATTAGGCTGATTGAGTATTTTTATGGCAGATCGGGTCAATTGCTCAACACTCATATCTTTCTGTAGGCATTCATCTACCAAAGAGTAACCTGCAATTATATTAGGCAAAGAAACATGTTCTATTTTCAAGCAAGCCTTCATCAACCATTCATATAATTTTGAAACACGATAAGCTACCACCATAGGGGTCTTATAAAGCATAGCTTCTAAAGTAGCTGTACCTGATGCTACCATCACCAAATCTGAAGCCGCCAAAAGTGTCTGGCTTTGTTCTGTCAGTATTTTAATCGTTATCTGATCTTGATAAGGCTGAAAGTATTTTTGCCATACCTCCTGCATGGGCTGACTCACTGGAGCTACAGCAAACTGTCGTGAAGGATCAAGCTTCTGAAGTACCAGGGCTGTTTGTATGAATGGTTCTATAAGTACATCGTTTTCTTGTAATCGACTACCAGGAAGTAATGCTATTAACGGATTATCCTCTAAAAACCCCAGTTGTTTTTTTGTAGCTTTTTTATCAATTTTCAAAGCCACTTGATCCGCTAAATAATGACCAACATAAGTAGCTTGAATTGAGGTATTTTGGTAACATGCTTGCTCAAAAGGGAAAATTGTTAACAAGTGATCGACTGCTTTCTGAACTGTCTTTATTCGGCCAGAACGCCAAGCCCAAACCGATGGTCCTTTGTACTGTATGGTTTTAATGCCCATAGATTTAAATTTTTTAGCTAACGCTAAGTTAAAATCTGTATAATCAATACCAATGAATATGTCTGGCTTTTGTATTTTACAGTAGCTAATAAGTTTATTCTTAACGCTTAGAATGGTTGGCATCTTCAGAAGGACTTGGTGAAAGCCCATTACATTGAGTAATTCCATATCACATAGTGACTCACAGCCTGCCTCACGCATTTTGGGGCCTGCCACACCTAGAAATTCACAATCAGGAATCAATTTTCTAAGGTGCGGGATTAAGTTTGCAGCCAACACATCGCCGGAATGCTCCCCAGCAACTATCAAGATTTTTAGGGCTCTTTTCATTTCATAGCAATGATTTAACGTACAATACCACGCTCGGAGGCTTGCAGTGAGTCAATAAAAGGCTTTATTTCCGGACACTCTGGAATTAATTCATGTAACTCAACACAGGCTTGCTGTACTGTTAACCCTTTGCGAAAAATTATTTTGTACGCTTTGCGTAAGTATTCTATGGTTGAAGTGCTAAAGCCATGACGTCTCAAGCCCACTGAATTAAGCCCACATGCAGACGCATTAAACCCCGCAATCAATATATAGGGCAAGATATCTTTATTGACGTACGTACCACCAGCAAGAAAGCTATAAGCGCCAATATTGCAGAATTGGTGCACAGCAGAATAACCACTGATTGTTGCATAATTTTCACACGTCACATGCCCCGCTAACGCTGCATTGTTTCCAAAAATATTGTGATCACCAATGCGGCAATCGTGCGCAATATGAACATTGGCCATAATCCAATTGTAGTCGCCAATTTTGGTAACACCACCACCATGCTTGCTACCTCTATTCAAGGTGCAGTGTTCACGGATGGTATTGCCTTCCCCCACTTCCAGCCAAGCTTCTTCACCTTCAAATTTTTTATCTTGGCAGATTTCACCAACAGAAGAAAATTGAAAAATACGATTATTAGGGCCAATTTTACTTGGGCCTTTAATCACCACATGTGAACCAATTTCACAGCCATCGCCAATTTCCACATCAGCACCAATGCAAGTCCAAGGGCCTATGGAAACATTCTTACCAATTTTGGCACTTTTATCGATTCTAGTTTGCTCATCAATCACGATCAGCCTCCATGGTAGCGCTCATTAGATCAGCAGAACTGACAAGCTTGCCGTCAACGAAAGCTTCTCCATGCATTTTCCAAATATTACGCTTACGAGCTTGCAAACTAACTTTCAAACATAATTGATCGCCAGGCTGCACGACTGCTTTAAATCTTGCGCGATCGATGCCTGCAAAAACATGCATGCTTTGAGGGAGCCCTTCTATTTCAAAAGTCTTATTGGCCAAAATAATAGATGCTTGTGCCATAGCCTCAAGAATTAAAACACCTGGCATAACTGGCCATTCTGGAAAATGCCCCATAAAATAAGGTTCATTAACACTAACATTTTTTATCGCTTCAAGTGACTGCCCAGGATTGATAGATATTACTTTATCAATCAGCATAAACGGATAACGCTGAGGCAAATATTTCAAAATTTGTTGAATGTCCATAATGCAATCCAAATCCCAATTAGTCTGTTATTTTTAGCAATTTTTTTACTTTTTTGAACTGTAAAAATAATTTATCCAGCTGTCTTATGCGAGCAAGATTTTTTTGCCATGTTTTATGCTCTTGCACGATCATAGTTGATGAGTAAACGCCTGGCTTAGATATTGATTTAGAAACACCTGACATGCCCGTTATAGCGACATCATCACAAATAGTAATATGGCCTGCAACACAAACACCTCCACCAATAAGGCAATGGCTTCCTATCTTTGTGGTTCCGCCTACCGCTGCACAACCTGCGATGGCTGTATGATCGCCAATGGATACATTATGTCCTATCTGAATAAGGTTATCCAATTTAACGCCTTGACCAATCACAGTATCACCAAGCGCTCCACGATCAATGGTGGTATTTGCCCCTATTTCGGCATCACTTCTAATAATGACACGTCCTAGCTGAGCTATCTTATGCCATTTACCACTGTGCTTAGCATTACCAAAGCCGTCTGAACCAATCACAGCACCTGAATGTACAATAACATGATCTTCAATGATAGTTTCATGATGCAGAGTCACTTTAGGATGAATATGAACACCTTTACCTATACTGACATTTTCACCTACATAAACTCCAGCACCAATCACCGACTTTTCACCAATAACAGCACTGCTTGCAATAACTGCCCCAGCAGCTATAGAGCAATGCTCTGCAATGTTGGCATCATCAGCTATAACTGCTGTCGGATGAATACCCATATTACTGTTAATCTTTCTGGCAAAGAGATGGCTAAGCTGTGCATAGGCATAGTAAGGGTTTGGTACAATCAAAGAGCTGACGGAACATTCTTCAGCATATTTTTTTAATAAGACCACAGCAGAAGCATGTGTACTTGATAAATATTTGTGGTAAACCGAATTATCCAGAAAAGCTATGTGCCCTTTTTTAGCATGCTGTAAAGGGGCGATACCGTGAATATTAACAGTATCATCCCCAATAAAGTCTGCACCAATGTATTTGGCTATTTCTTTTATAGAATAAGTGGCCATTTAGTCCTTAGGCTTGGAAGGCAGAGAAGAAATAAAGTCTTTTGTTATTTCTTTTATCGTTTGCTCATCAAAATAGGCTACTGCCGGTTTTTGAAAAACTAAGCTTATGCCCTTTTTCTTAGCATACTTTTTCATGGATTTCTGAACCATATCTGTAAAATCTTCAGACGCTTTTGCCTGAGCAGCTTGCAACTCTTGATAGAAAGCAGCGCTTTTTTGCTCAAACTCTTTTTGCTTTTTTTCAGATTCAGCTTGTGCTTTTTTAAGCTCACTTTCTTTCATAACAGGCTGATCTTTTTTGATTTTTTCACTTTGCTTTTGCAAATCTTCCCGCAAAGAAAGAAGTTTTTTCTGTCTTGGTTTAAATTTATTTTCAATACCATCGTTGAGCGATTTTGCATAAGGCGCATCTTTTAAAACTTGCTCAAAATCTACAACTGCGTAGTTGTCTTTGCTAAAAGACATACTAGACGAAACCAACAATACGAATGCACCAACATAGCAAAATAAATTTTTCATAATATACCTCGTTTAATAGTTACCTAGAATCCATGAGAAACTGTAAATTGGAAGAACTCCTTCCTATCAGTTTTAGCTCGATTAATTGGGGCCGCTATACTAAAAGCCAATGGCCCAATTGGTGTGCGCCATTCAAGCGATAAGCCTGCAGATAACCGCATATGCCCAGGCCGACTGCCAGTCAGTATAGGATTTTTCTTTGTGTCATATACATTACCAGCATCAACAAAAACTCTTGTTCTGATATCATTACCGCTCAGTGGTTTAGGCAATATGATAGAAGCGCTACCGGCTACAAGTAAGTTACCTCCCATAGAACCACCATTAGAGTCCTTAGGCCCAAGCGAAGCTGTTTCATAACCTCTTACTTGCCCTTCTGAACTAATTCCACCTGAATAGTAGTTCTCATAAAACGGTAACGCTTTTGTTCGCCCAAAAGATCCACCAAACCCTATTTGCCCAGTAGCATGAAAAATAAAGCCTTTGAACAAAGGATAATAAATGCTATTGAGGTAGCTTGCCTTATAAAACTGCAACCCCTTCTTTGACGCAGGCAAGGCTAAAGAAAGATCGACTGAATGTCGATATCCTTTTGTAGGATATGGAAGCCGATCATAGTTAGAAAAAGCCCACCCTGCACCTAATCGAATTTGTGGGAATTTTTTGTCATGTAATCTGACAAATTCCGTCAGTTGTGCTGATGGAGCAGAGCCTATTTCTTTAATCCTAAGAAATTCATAACCACCAGAAACAGAAACGCTGTGCGTATCAGTGAAAGGAATACTGTAGTTAATAGCAGCACCAAATCGATCGGTGGTAAAAGGTGATACATCTACTTTGCTGAGTAAACCACTTCGACCTGGTTTTTGCTTTTGAAAGTAAACGTTATACCCACGCCCAATACCACTTTCTGTGTAATAAGGATTAAAATAACTCATTGAGTAGTTGTTGCCCCAGGCATTTGAAGTAAAATTAAAGCCAGCGTTACTGCCTGTGCCAAAAAAGTTATAATCATTGATACCTGCATTCACCTCAAATCCATTGGTACCATATCCAGCAGCAACAGATAGCTCAGTTGAACGTCCTTCAACCACATTCACATCAAGATCAATCTGATTGTTGGCATCTGGAACGCGCTTTTGTTCTACACTGACATCATCTATGTAAGTCAACAAACGCATCTGACGCATCGATTCACGCAGTTTTTTGGCCACCAGCAGCTCACCTTCTTTCTGCCTGAATGCTCTACGAAAGACATAACTTGCTGTTTTATGGTTACCGATAAAATTGATGCGGCGAACGAATACAGGCCGGCCCGGTTCAATGAAAAAATTAATATTAACTTGTTTACGCTTCTGATTGATATCAGGATTCACATCCACCGTAGAAAAGCTGTAACCTCTGTCTGCAAGCAAATCACTTATATTCGATATGCTTTCATTAACCGCTGTACGTGAAAAAATATCTCCTTTAGCAAAGGCAAGTGCTTTGACTAATGCCTTTTGTGGCACAATGAGTTGCCCGCTGAATTGATATCCTTTAATCGTATAACGATCACCTTCATCAATTTTTACAGTGATATGAACACCTTTGCGGTCAGGAGTCATCGCTGTTGTTTTAGAAACGACCTTAAACTGTATATAGCCTTCATCAAAATAGAAATCTCTGAGAATATCCAGTGAGGCAGACAATTTTTCACTGCTGTACTTATCTTTATCGGTAAAATAAGTGAACAACCCAGGCGTTGTCAGCAACAATTTTTTCTTGAGTTGGCTTTCGCTATATTGCTTACCGCCAACAACACGGATACTTTTAATAACCAACGGCTTGCTTTCATCAACTTTAATCGTAATAGCAACACGGTTTTGTGATAGATTTTTAAGTTCTGTATTAATTTTGGTATCGTACTTACCACGACTCAGATAATAACCATGAAGACCTTGTTGAATATTGTTTAGAACAGCATGGTTAAAAATAAGTCCTTTTTGAACAGATAATTTTTTCAGCATCTCGTTAACACGTGTTGTCGAAATACCTTTATTACCAACCACCTTAACAGACGCAATCACTGGCCTTTCTTTAACTTTTACGATCAATTTAGAGCCCTGTCTTTCAAGATCGACCGTGTTAAAAAACTGGCTTTTATACAGAGCTTTTAAAAGGGCTGTGCTGTCATTTTGAGAAGAGAATCTTTGACCAACCTTAACGACAGGCGAGATATATTCTTTCATCAATGTTGATTTGTGGATCTTCTGCAATCCCTGGATCGAGATGCTTTTGACAATAAAGCTATCAGCTACCGCAGCCTGATAGGAAAAAATCAGCGCAAAACCACATGCGGCAAGCCAACAGACCCTTTTAAATTTAACTAAAGACATCGGAAGATCACCTGTATTGTATGTTTTGAGACCACTTTAAGCTTTAAACACGATACGTTTCCAAGCTGCAAACTGTAATATATCTTGGCTTACACTTCCAGTCTTTCATCTCCAACTTTCTCTAACTGACCCATTCCATTCAGTTGAAAAAGCACACCAAGATAGCAAAAATTGGGATTGCTACCAAATAGCTATCAATTCTGTCCAAAATGCCACCATGCCCTGGCAAAAGGCTACCGGTATCCTTAACCCCACACCTGCGCTTCAAGCCGCTGATGAACAAATCACCTAAAATACCTGCACACAAAGTTATCACAATACTCACAAGCCAGAAAGTCATGCTCAGATGGCCGAAAGGCTCGAAAGTAGCTATTAACAGTGGACCTATAACCCCTCCTACCGCACCCTCTATGGTTTTTGATGGGCTGATATGAGCTGCCAACTTTTGTTTACCACACCAATTGCCTGTAAAATAGGCAACTACATCTGATAACCCAACCAGCACCATCAAATAGAACACATACCACGCATTAAAAACTGTCCCAATAAAGAGACACGCATACCAAGCACTCCAAACCAATAACAAAGATATAATGGGGGAAAATCGACGAAATATCTCATGGGAAATCTTATGAGGCCAGTTCATGTGTACAAACAATACTGACCAAGCACAAAACACCGGGATACTAAAAAATGATACAAGACTTTTTAAAGAAAAGGCTAAGATAAAAGCAAGGCCGGAGAAATATACCAGTGCATAGATTAATTTGCAGGATGGCTTTTCAATACCAAGCAGAGCCATCCACTCAAAACAAGCCAGCGCTAGCATCAAGAAAATAAGAGAATAGAAGATAATTTCCGACGTTAATAGTGCCGCCATAATAGCGCTCAGTAACACTGCTGCAGTAAGGCATCGGTAAAGTAATGTTGTCATGTTTTAATCTCTTCAGAAATGCTGCCGTATCTGCGTTTTCTAAGCCCATAATCAGCCAAAGCTTGATGAAAAAGCTCTTGATCGAAATCAGGCCATAGACTTTCTGTAAAAAATAGCTCTGTATAAGCCAATTGCCACAAAAAGAAGTTACTAATTCTTTGCTCACCGCTCGTGCGAATCAATAAATCTGGCTCTGGTAAACTTGCTGTTGACAACGTGCTGGACAACATATCTTCATCAATAAGCTCCGGTTGCAGCTTCCCTTGTTGGACTTGCCTTGCAAGTCTCTGCGCTGATTGTAAAATATCCCATCGCCCTCCATAGTTCAAGGCAACGACCAATTGCATATCTGTCATATCGTGGGTCAACGCCTCAGCTGACCGCATAGACTGCTGGACAGAAACAGGCAGAGACTCTCGATCACCAATAAAGCTTAATCTCACCCCTTTTTGTTTTAATTCATCAATCTCCTGCTGAATAACTTCAACAAAAAGTTGCATCAAAGCTGAAACTTCGCTTTCAGGTCGGTTTGAATTTTCACTGCTGAATGCAAACAGACTCAAAATTTTTATATTGCGACTTCGTGCTGCCATCACTGCACGTTTGGCTGCTTTGGCTCCAGCTAAATGCCCCACAGCTCGATCTTGTTCACGTGCTTTGGCCCACCGGCCATTTCCATCCATAATAATGGCAACATGGTGAGGGTTGTTTTCTTTCATCTTGCTGCATCCATCATATTTAAATCCGTTATTTTGCCGCATGCCAATTCATACTGTTTTTTCATCATACGAGCAATATTCGAGTCATGGGTCACCAGCGCCAGACTCATTGAAAAGTGCTCAGTTAATTGCAGCATAAATCGGCATACTTCTACTGCATTCTCTTGATCCAAATGCCCTGTAGGCTCATCAGCCAATAAACAGTCTGGTTTATTGGCAACAGCTCTCAAAATCGAAATACGCTGCTTTTCACCCCCTGACAACTGTATCACCGATTTGTCAGCTAAATCAGCCAGCCCCACTCTTTCCAAGAGTTGATGTGCTTGCTTACGTGCATATCGAGAACCATGCCCACATAAATATATTGGCATCATAATATTCTCAATCACCGTAAAATCTTTCATCAGAAACGGCGTCTGATAAACAAACCCAATTGATTGATTGCGCAAGCAACTAAGAGCTTCTTCATTAAGCTTACTTAATGCATGGCCATTGATAATGACTTCACCAGAAGTTGGCCTGTCAACACCACCTAAAATATGCAAAAAAGTACTCTTGCCTGAGCCTGAAGGTCCCATAATAGCCATACTTGAACCGGCTGCTATATCAAAATCAATGCCTTCAAGAATTGAGTAATGCCTGCCTGCATCATTAAAACTTTTACTTACAGCTTGAGTTTGAATAATAATCCGTGCATTACTCATATCGCAACACCTCTACAGGGCTGGTTTTAGATGCGCTCCAGGCTGGATATAAAGTCGCTAATAAGCTTAAAAGCCAAGCCATTACGCATATAAAATGTACGTCACTTGGCATGATTTTTGAAGGCAGATGCTCCAATTCATAAATAGAAGCGGAAAAAAACTCAACGCCAGTCATCCATTGTATGCCAGCAACCACTGCATCAATATTCCATGATAAAAGCACACCACAGACCAAACCAAGCAAAGTGCCAAACGCTCCAATGATAGAGCCTTGTACGATAAAAATAGATAATATTAGATTTGATGAAGCTCCGAAAGTGCGTAGTATAGCAATGTCCCCTCTTTTTTCTCTAACAAGCATGACTTGAGACGCTATCAAATTAAATGCTGAAATAGCAATGAGCATACTTAACGTCAAAAACATCATAGCTTTTTCCATTTTGATGGCACGAAAATAACTGCTAAAGCGGGAAGTTAAATCAAAAATTTGGTAATCAGGAGGCAATGTGTCAAAAAGCATTTGTGCAAACTGAGGCGCCTCAAACCAATGGTTGAGTTTAATTCTTATGCTTTGCCCTCTCTGTGAAGAAGACAAAAACGGCGACACATCAGCAATGTGCATAAAAACATGACTGCTGGCAAGCCCAATACCATCATTTGAAAAAACACCCACCACGCGGCATTTTTTGTAGCGTGGTATGAGGCCCACAGGCCCTATTTCAAATGATGGCACCATCATAACCACTTCATCATCCAAAACAACATCCAGGGTGTTTGCCAAAGTTTCACCCAATACCACACCAAAAGATTTGGGCTTGAGGGCGTCAAGACTGCCTTGATTCAATTTTTTATCAAGTGCTGTTAGAGAGCGTTCGTGGGCTGGCTCAATACCAGCCATTACAACCGGATGATAGCGGTCACCATGTTTAATGAGCCCTTGTGCTTCCAGGTAAGGCGCCATAGCATACGTTTTAATACGCGCCTCATCAAAAGCTTTCTGCAATTCATTTTTTTTGATGTTTTTACCATCGTACCGTGACAAGCTGAGCTCAGGAGACATGCTTAAAATTTTTTCTTTAAGTTCATCATTAAACCCATTCATCACAGACAGCGCGGTTATAAGGACAGCAACCCCCAAAGCAATACCCAACATGGAAATCAATGAAATAAACGACACAAACCGATTGTCACTGCTTGCATAAGTGTACCTGAAGCCAATTTTAAATGACAATGGTGATATTTTAAACATTTATATCCTGGATAAGCATGAGTTAAGATTATAAAATGAACATGTCCCTTAAAACAAATCGTTATTTATCAAACTGCCTACTTTGGCAACATAACAAAAGATAATCTAGACTAACTTATTATATCTCTAACTGCCAATACGGTGATACTGTGAAAAACCAACGTCAATATTTTCGTGTAGAAGATCATATCGAGCTCTATTACTCATCAGTACTGCCAACCAGGGAAGCAGACAATGCCGTGCATAACCGTTCCTTGGCCAAAGAAGATGGAAAGTATTTTCAAGTCATCAAAAAAACACAAGTACTTAATCGTGATATTACACAACAAATTATAAATATTGAAAAGAAATTTCCACGCATAGCTCATTGCTTAAAATCTATTAATGAAAAAAATACCATTTCACTCAAATGCATATTATCAGCAGAGTCACGCCCTCTGTGCAAGGCAAATCTCAGCATTGGTGGCATTGGCTTCACCTCAAATTCACCTATTGAAGAAGGCACACTTTTGGCTATAAAAATGATACTCCACCCATCTTTAATTGCTCTGGAATTAGGCGCACGAGTAGTCATGTGTCAACAAACAGTTAACGAAAACAACCCATACCGAATTTCAACAAAGTTTCTAGATACGACAGAAGAAGATAAAGATTTGTTAAGCTACCATATCAATGAGATACAAAGAAAGCATATCCAGCAGCTTAAAGAAGCCGAATTGGTGGATTAAGCAATCAATTAAAATCTATGATGTAGCATTAGATAAATTTTTCATAGATAGTACAATTAACAATTTTTTTATTAAATAGCAGTACGTTAAGGGTTATCAGTAGTAGGTCTTTTCGTTATCTACATTACTCATAGATAGTTTGTATCCAAACCACTTCATTCAGTTGTGGTCAAATATGTAGGGACAAAAAAATCCGTAGTCACCATAACATCCGGGACTGGATTGAATCTGGTGGGGCCATAGATTTAGAACAACTTCAAACAGTGTATGATGCGTTGAGACCATCAACAGCACGCATACCAGCACATTTTTATGCAAAGCACATGATCTGCTTCAGAAGAATATGCACAAAGCAGCGAACTCATCTAATTTTAGATCGAGCTGGTCTATCATGTCTGTCAAAGAGACTGCAGGCAGACTAAACTGCCTCATTGTCTACAACCTTAGAGCCTTAACCTTATCCCCATTTAAAAGATTATGGGCATCATGAATAATGAGGTCATAAATAAACAAACAACAACTTTCAAGCAATCAACACCGCATATTGAAACCAAACAAGCACTGTTTATTGTATGCTATCTTTCGCTTATAAAACCACATTAGCTCCATAACCCTGAGCACTCCTTTGGGCCCTATTTCATAACTTCAGAGGATGTCTATAAATACTGCAGCACCTTACTGTGCTCAAGTCTTTATTGTGTCGAAATTGACAAAAAATATACATATTATTGCAATACGACAAGTTGGCTCTTCATAACATAACGCGCTTTGCGGTTATATTTGGTCTGGCTTTTCAATCTGTTGGCAATAAATAGTTCTTTTTAGAAGCTGTTTGGTTAAAGACTAACATTTATTAATGGCCCCAGAGTAATTTTAATCATAGCAATACGGATGATATTCTAAGCTCTTTCAGTAAGTATTTCAAAATTTTTGGCTAATCTTCTGAAGTTACCAAGCCATGCAAAAGTTCTTTCAACCGCCCTTCGCTTAAGTAAGACAGCAAACCCATCTTTAATTTTCTGTGGAATGCCAGCTTTAATTTCATTATATTTTCTACATGCCAGGCAGCTGTGCCTCGATAACCAGCGTCCCCGCTGTAAGCTTCGATGGATGGGTATCTTTGTTGTGTCTGTGTAAATACTTTTGTGCCGGCTTTGCTATCATGTTCATTGGCAGCATGAACCTTAACATGCAGTAAATTCCCCATGATATCAACGATAATATGACGTTCACGACCTTTGATTTTTTTTCCCACCATCGATACCTCTGGCTTCACTGACATATTGTGTTTTGACACTTTGTGAATCGATGATGCCGTAGCCAGGTTGAGGGTGACGTCCTGCTTTCTCGCGGTGCTGCTCTGTTAAAGACATCAATACTTTATCCCATACACCTACCTCCCTAGCAGCAGTTGCAATAATGATCATAAACTGTTTGCCAGGGAGGGAAATCACGTGGCAGCATGCGCCACTGGATACCTCCTTTGACCGCGTACAGGATAGCGTTCACTATCTGCTGCTTATCATGCCGTGAAACCGCTCCTCGAAGATCGCTGCGAACAAAAAAATGTTTTATCTTAGACCAGTCTTCTTCCGTTAAATCACTTGGGCAACTCATTCCGTGGCTCCTTTATTCAAAAATACACAGAATCATACAATTTATTTAACCTTTAACCAAACCCCTTCTAAAACTGTTCAGGTTGTCATTTCTGATATTCTGATATGTTGAGGAGTGGCCTATTTAATAAATTTTTTGAACAAAAAACCTTGTCTAGAATTTTACCTGTAAAATTTATCTTAGATAAAAGAAGGACTTTAGGTCAGCACAGGTGGTGGAAGGCTCACGACACGGTTTTATCAGCTACACCCAGATATGGTTTAAGAGATGAGATTACCCTTGATATAGAGCTCAACGAAGTTACTGGCGTAAATTATAGAGATGAATTAGAAAATACGCCTATGCTTGATGATTTACAAAAACTAACTCTGGATTACTTTGATTCTGTCAGTGAGACAGGCCAAATATTGCTTTTGAATGGAGAGGTTATCAGAAGGTTCGAATAAATTAGAAGACTTTGCTCAAAACACCTAAATGACGGCAAGATACTTTCACTGAACAAGGATACAAATGGTATCTTGTCGTCTAGACCATGGAGAATTTACCCTATTACCAAATTTATGCTGGCAATACACATGCTCCCAAAACCAGCATATATCTGTGATGTAAAGATTGCCAAGGTGACACCATCTTCACTTTTAGGTAAGTGCACAATGAAACGTATTGCCCTAAATAGCCATATCTAAAATCTCATAACACACTATTGACGCCATCAATCCACCCAAGATGTTGCCAAAAAGCTGTGCCATTGTAAAAAATCTGCTTTCTTGACTCCAACGTAAGAACTGTGGCTGATTAGCTGCAATTTGTTCAATGTTCACCTCATAATACCCTGCCCACCAACCTTCTGCCCAATGAAAATGATCGGTAGTGTGTGCTTTGTAGGGGTTAGCAGACAACAGCTGCTTTTGCTCTGCACACTCATAGCCTGCTTGCCATATTTCTTCTAAATCAGGATGCGCTACATTAAATTGCAGCCGAACGTGATTGATCACTTCTTGTTCATCATACATCATACATATCCCCGTAAAGACTGTTTATCACGATAAATCAAGCAATAATCTTGCCAAAACCGTCCTTGAGTCAAGATATTGAACACAGATTGTTCCAATTGCACCTACCTTCTCGTATAATTAGACACATGATCTCTACGAATGTGCCGCAGCTATCGCTATGCAGGTGGCAATAAAAGGTTTATTTCTGGATAATAATGACTCTTTCAAACCATTCTAACGAGCCTATTGAGCAATTTGAAGAGCGCAAACAAGATCATATTCGTCTTGCGCTTAACCCTGAAAATGAAGCAGCTGGAAGCAGTGGGCTAGATCGTATTTCCTTACGACATGAAGCATTGCCTGAACTTGATTTTTCTGAGATTGACATCAGCACGCAGGCTTTTGGTAAAGTGTGCCCCACCCCTTTTTTTATATGCTCCATGACAGCAGGACACAGCAGTGCTCAAAGCATCAACCTAGTGTTGGCTCAAGCCAGTGCACAACAAGGATGGCTGATGGGTGTTGGCTCTCAACGGCGTCAGTTATTTGACGCATCAGCTAAAAAAGAGTGGCTCAGCATCAGAAAAGAAGTCCCAGACGCTCGTCTGATTGGTAACATTGGCTTGAGCCAATTGATACAAACGCCTATGGACGATATTGAGCGTATGCTTGAGCCTTTGGCCGCTGAAGCTTTGTTTATTCACACCAATCCTGTGCAGGAATGCCTGCAACCTGAAGGTACGCCTTACTTTAAAGGCGGTTTACAAGCTATTGAAAACATTTGTCAAAAACTTTGCATACCTGTCATTTTTAAAGAAACCGGTTGTGGTTTCTCAAAACAGACTCTAAGCAAATTGCTTAATTGTGGTTTGTATGCTGTCGACCTCAGTGGTTTAGGTGGGACGCATTGGGGACGCATTGAAGGTAAACGATCCATCACCATGCATGCACAAGCTGCACAAACTTTTCGTAACTGGGGTATCAGCACGGTGAGTTCGCTGCTGCATGGCCAATCGCTCAGTCCCGATTATGAGCTATGGGCTTCTGGCGGTGTGCGCAGTGGCTTAGATGCAGCAAAGCTGCTTGCCATTGGTGCCAAGCATGTTGGCTTTGCCAAGCCTATACTAGAGGCAGCATTAGCTGGGTATGATACACTTAGTCAATACATGCAAAGAGTTGAGTTTGAATTAAAAATGTCTTTATTTTGCACAGGTAGCTGCCATATTGAGGCGCTTAGGGAGAATGATGTATGGGCAATGAATCCACCACAGTAGGTGAATTATTCAAAGGTTTCTCTAAGCTTACGCTTGATCAGCGATTCAAGCGCTTAATTCAAATGGGTGTGCTGACGACTCAAGATGTGCGTACACTTAAAAAAAACAGTGGACTTCCAACCGAGCTTGCTGAAAACCTTATAGAAAATGTCATTGGCTATTATCAGATCCCATTAGGAATTGCAGCTAATCTAAAAATAGATGGACAGGACTATGCCATACCCATGGCTATTGAAGAAACATCAGTGATCGCTTCGCTTAGCAAAACAGCGAAATGGGTACGCCAGGAAGGAGAAATTACCACTGAATTACTGGGTAAAGGTTATGTGACAGGCCAAATACAATTAGCCTGTGTGAAAAATTTTATCAAATTTGAGAGCATCATTGAAGAACACAAAGAACACCTGATAAAGATTGCCAACGAACAAATAGCTCAAGGTTTGGTGAAACGTGGTGGCGGCGTTAAAGAAATCCAGATACGTAGTTTCCCAGCTCAAAGCTCAGACGGCACCATGGTAGTTTTGCACGTCGAGGTCGATACTTGTGATGCTATGGGCGCAAATATCACCACACAGATTTGTGAGATGCTCAAGCCTCATATCGAAGTATTGACCCATGAAAAAGTGACGATGTGTATTATCTCAAACTTAAGCATACATAAACTTACAAAAGCACGTATTGTTCTACGTAATATCGACCCAGCACTGGCAGAAAACATAGAACAAGCCTCTTATTTTGCTGAGCAGGATCCTTATCGAGCCACCACACACAACAAAGGCGTATTAAACGGTATCGATCCTATTTTAATTGCCACGGGTAATGACTGGCGAGCTGTTGAGGCTGCCATTCATGCTTATGCAGTGCAAACGGGACAGTACCGTTCAATCACACGTTGGTACCGTGACCAAAATAACTTAATTGGTGAATTAATAGCACCTATCGCCGTAGGAACTGTGGGCGGTATGACTAAACTACATCCAACGGCGCAGATGTGTTTAAGAATGATGAACATCGAATCCGCCAACCAATTAAGCAGAATTATAGCAGCCGTAGGTTTGGTGCAAAATTTAGGCGCTCTCAAGGCACTGACCACCGTAGGCCTAGTTGCAGGCCACATGCGCTTACATATCACCAATTTGAGTTTAAGCGCTGGCGCAAAAGCTGAAGAGATGCCTGTATTACAAAAACGTCTTGAAGAATTATTAAATTTCAGGAAACGCATTACTTTATCCAACGCCATAGAAATTTTAAAAGAAATACGTGATTGCAATTTGACAGGCACAACCAGCCAAGAACAAACTGCTTAAACACCATGATTTCTAAAACCATTAAAATTCCTGGAAAGACTTTCTTTCTGGGCGAATATGCCGTGTTGGAAGGCGGCCCCGCGATCACCATCGCACATCAGCCTTATTTCTTACTATCTGATACAGCTTTAAGCCACAGTCAAATAGAACCTTACCACGTACATCCCAAAAGCCCGGCTGGCCTGCTGCAACAATCATTGAAAGCAGACAAAGAGTCATCATGCCTTTTTTATGACCCCTATCATCTAGGCGGATTAGGTGCTTCCAGTGCAGAATTTCTAAGTCATTATATCCGAAAACATGATTTAAATGCTTTGAGTAATACCTATGAGCTGTGGAAAATGCTACAAAAATTTCGTGAATTAACTCAAACTGAGCAAGGTAAACCACCCAGCGGAATCGATCTCATCGCCCAATTTGCTGGCAGCATCACAGTCATTGAACAATCCAGCCATCAAGTAACTTATAAAACTCACGGCTGGCCGTTTAAAGATTTGGCCTTCATGCTGATCCATACCGGAAAAAAAATAAATACCCATGATCACTTGGCTGAATTACAACACATCCCTTCTGAAGAACTGTCTTCTATTGTGCACACAGCACAAAAAGCTTTTGCGGCACAAGACAGCAAAGCATTGGTTGAATGCGTGAATCAATACAGAGCAACGCTTGAAAATGCCAAGTTACTTGCCGAGCATAGCAAAAAACTGATCAATTGCCTTAAATCATACCCAGGAATTGTGGCCAGTAAAGGTTGCGGGGCTTTGGGAGCCGATCTTGTGTGCATTTTGGTGCAAGCTGATAAAAAAGCTGCTGTAAGAAATTCACTTGAAAAGCTTTCTCTTCGTATCATTGCTACAGAAGTTGACCTGGCCCGTGGCGCTCATTATCATCATCACTCTTTGTAGTAAGGATCGTTGATGAGTACGAAATGGCAAGCTGATGCACCCTCTAACATTGCCTTGATCAAATATATGGGCAAAAAGGATGCTGCGTTGAATATCCCGACCAATGCTTCGCTTTCATTAACCTTGCCACACCTAAGAAGCTTTGTAGAGCTTGAAGTCAATGAAGAGCCCTATGATCTCTGGCAACCCCTCACCTACTTAGATTATGCACCTCTTAAGCTCTCTGAGCCCCAGCAACAGCGCTTTATAGAGCATCTTCAACTAATCAAAGAACACTTAAGCTTCAATGGCAATTTCATTGTGAGATCAGGCAACAATTTTCCATCTGCCGCAGGTCTTGCAAGCTCCGCATCAAGTTTTGCAGCTCTGACCCAATGTGCTTGCCTTGCTATCAGTGACCTCACAGACAAAGAACCACTGAACATTTACCAGAAAGCCCAATTAAGCCAACGTGGCTCAGGTTCTTCTTGTCGCTCTTTTATGTACCCTTGGACGTTGTGGACACCTGAGAACATCCAAGAAGTTCATTTTCCAATCACTGACTTAAGCCATTTATCGGTATTGATTGATACTTCAGAAAAAAAAATCAGCTCAACTCAAGCACAACAAATGGTAAAAACAAGCCCACATTTTAAAGAAAGGCCTAAGCGGGCAGAACAAAGATTAGCACAACTACTACATGTTCTTAACGATCAAAATTGGCAAGAAGCATACCAAATTGTTAAAGAAGAATTTCTAGATATGCATCAATTATTTCATACATCGAAAAAACCATTTCAATACATCAACGAGCAATCAGTAGAAATTATTGATCTAATTGAAACTTACTGGACAGAAAGCAAGGATGGGCCATTGATCACTATGGATGCTGGTCCCAACGTACATTTGATTTTCCGCAGCGATCAAAATAGTATAAAACACAAGTTACAGAAAGAGCTAAACTCAAGAGGATATGATGTCATCTGATACATTCCAAACAACTGTTTATGCAAAATGGATCCTGGCTGGAGAACATGCTGTCCTTCGAGGCAAACCTGCTATCGTTTATCCATTGAAGAAGTACCCTTTGACACTCAACTACCGCAAAGAAAACAAGTCTTTAACGATAGGTTCAAAGGGAAAGCATCAAGAAAAACTACAAATGCTCTTTTGGGGCGTAATAGAGAAAGCTCTCGCCAAGCTCAGCAAGCCAGCCGATTTATTGCAAGGGCATATCACAATTGATAACCAGATCCCCATTGGCGCAGGCCTTGGTGCATCTGCAGCTATTTGCTCAGCAGCTAGTCAACTCTTTTCTGACAGAGGCTGGATTTCGAATGACCAAATTTTTACATTTGCCAGAGAGTTAGAAGATTTATTTCATGGAAAAAGTAGTGGTCTCGATATTGTTGGCGCGCTGGCAAACAGTGGGATCCGTTACCAGCAACAACACACACCCACACCCATCAGGCAAAACTGGCAACCACAATGGTTTTTATCTTATTCAGAACAAATAGGTGTCACTGAGCAATGTATCTATAAAGTTAATGAATTATGGCAAAAATTACCTGATACAGCCAAAAGAATTGACAATCAGATGGAAGAAAGTGTGAAGTTAGCAGAGAAAGCACTACAGTTAACAGAAAAAGAAGGCGTAGCCTTACTGGCACAAGCCATCAATGCTGCTAATTTATGCTTTTCACAATGGGGATTAACCGAAGGGGCCGTCAGCCAACACATTAATGCTCTGTTGAAGCAAGGGGCTTTGGCGGTCAAACCCACGGGATCTGGCAATGGTGGCTACCTACTAAGCCTATGGGAAGATACCCCCCCAAAAACTATTCAACCCTCTCTAATCACCGTATGAAGTCGACACAACCGTCTAAAATCTAAGCATTTGTAAGGTGCTTAGCTCTTTGTTGAGACAGAACTTGCTTTTGAAACCTCATTAGAAACAACCATAGAATCTCTTATTTGGGCTGCAAAATCGCTCACAGCTCCCGGAGAGTGAGGCATTAAAATAGTATGGCTTCCTTGGGCACCTAGATCTTTGATGGTATCAAAATATTGGGTCAATAAAACTATATTTAACACATTCTCAGCTGTCGTGCCATCAATGGCTTCTTGAAAGTCAGCTACAGATTCTTTCAAGCCTTCAATGATTGCTTTTCTTTGATTAGCCAGACCTTCTCCATGTAAACGGTTGCTTTCAGCTTCTGCCTCTGCCTGCTTGACTCGCATAATCTTTTCAGCCTCAGCTCGCTCTGAGGCTGCCATTCTCTGACGTAAGGCAGCATTAATTTCATTCATAGCTTCTTTGACTTTTACGTTAGGATCGATATCAGTCACCAAAGTTTTAACAATATCATAACCAAATTCCTTCATAATGTCTGATAACTCTTCTCTGACCGAATTGGCAATATCATCTTTTCTTTCAAACACATCATCAAGCTTCATTTGTGGCACACGAGCTCGCACCACATCGAATACAAAGGCGGTGACTTGTTGTTCAGGGTTTTCAAGTTTATAAAAAGCTTGATAGACACTTTTTTCTAGAACACGGTATTGTACTGACACCGCAAGCTTTACAAAGACATTATCTTCTGTCTTAGTTTCAACATAAACATCCAGTTGCTGCACTCGCAAGTTCAATCGGGCAACAATCCTGTCAATAAAAGGTATTTTAACATTAAGACCAGGCCCCGCAATGCATGTAAATCGTCCAAACCTTTCTACGATAGCTACTGTTTGCTGCTCAACTGTAAAAAAAACAAATGGCAATAAAAAAACTCCTGCAAATAGAGCAAAAGCAGAGAACAAAGAAAAATCTAACATTTTATCACCCCATCATTAATTTTATATCTCTATAAGCATATGCAGCGTACAAAAATAGCGTTCTACAGTCAAGCTAAAAGCATGTGCGCACATATTTTATGACGAACCACTGTAGCTCGTGCTTATTATTATTGAACATGCTTAGGGGTATTATTGACAAATTGGTAAAATGTTTCATCAGGCTTAACCATGCCAAGCTCATAGCGAGCACGCTTCTCTACCATAGGGAGTTCTGCTTTTAAATTAAGGATTTCTTTTTCAATTCTTTGATTCTCCTTTTTTGAAACAGCATTAATGTTTTCCAGCTTGCTCACTTCTTTTGATAGATTAAAAACATGAAAAATTCCATGAGAAAACCATAATTGATATTGAAGTGATAGAAGCAATGCTGTCAGTAATAAAAAAATCCATTTCATTGTAAAATTACCCGTGCAAATAACAGCTTAACAACGTATTGTCACATATGATTTTTTGCTCACTGCCATGCTCTATTCGTAGCAGTTGATTGTACTTAGCTATGCGCTCTGAGCGACATACTGAGCCTGTTTTAATCTGGCCTGCAGATGTGCCTACGGCTAAATCAGCTAACATTGAATCCTCAGTTTCTCCCGAGCGATGAGAAAGCACCACACCGTAACCTTTTTCTTGTGCGAGCTTGATGGCATCAAGTGTTTCTGTCAATGTGCCCACCTGATTAGGCTTAATTAAAATAGCATTAGCCGCTTTTAGTTCAAAGCCTTTTTCCAAGTATTGACTTTGCGTAACAAAGAGATCGTCACCTATCAACTGGCACCGACCATTTAAGCGCTCTGTTAACAGCTGCCAACCATCCCAGTCATCTTCAGCGCAACCATCTTCTATACTAACGATAGGATATTGTCTCAGCAACTCTTCTAAAAAATCCACAAGTTGAAGAGAGTCCAAAGGTTTATCGCACTCTGCAAAATGATAAGCTTGGTTTCGGTAAATTTCAGTACTGGCTACATCCAGAGCCAAAGCTACATCTACGCCCGGTTTATACCCAGCCATATCAATGGCTTCTAATAAACAGTCCAGCGCCGCACAAGTTGAAGGCAGTTGAGGAGCAAATCCCCCCTCATCACCTACAGCCGTAATCATACCGTTTTTTTTCAAAAGGGCTTTAAGCGACATAAATATTTCCGAAACCACACGGAGTTTCTCAGAAAAAAAATCCAACACCAAAGGCACAATCATAAACTCCTGAACACTTAACCCATTGTCAGCATGCGCCCCACCGTTGATTACATTCACCAAAGGCAATGGCATACGGTAAGGCTCACGCCAACCAAAACTTGTATGCAAAGGAATTTGCTGAAACATCGCAGATGCTTTAGCCACTGCTAAAGATACAGCTAATACCGCATTAGCTCCTAAATGGGCTTTGTTATTTGTTCCGTCAAGATCACACAACATATCATCAATAACTGCTTGCCTCGTAACATCATATCCTACCAATCGTGGTGCTATGATGCGTTGAATATGGCTCACCGCTTTCTGCACGCCTTTGCCCCGATACCGGCTCATATCGTGATCGCGCAACTCTACAGCCTCACGCCTACCTGTAGAAGCGCCTGAAGGCACCATCGCAACAGCATGCATACCATTATCAAGCCTAACTTCAGCCTCTACGGTAGGCTGACCACGTGAATCAAGCACTTCACGCGCGATAATATCTGCAATATTCATATTAAAATCCTCTATGAGAAAAAAATGCTAAACGTTCAGAAACCTTTGATGGCACCATCAATAGCAATCAGCTGTTCAAGCAAGGATTCCATTTGATGCATAGGCCACGCATTAGGACCATCACTCAACGCTTTATCAGGCTCCGGGTGTGTTTCCATAAATAAACCAGCAACACCAACAGCCACTGCTGCACGTGCCAAACAAGGTACAAATTCTCTCTGACCGCCTGTCTTACCCTGAGCACCTCCTGGAAGTTGTACCGAATGAGTCGCATCAAAAACCACCGGGCACCTGGTTTCACGCATCACAACCAAAGAGCGCATATCTGACACCAGATTGTTATAACCGAAGCTGACGCCGCGCTCACAAACCATAATCTGTTGATTGCCTACAGCACGTGCTTTTTCAACCACATGCTTCATTTCCCATGGTGAAAGAAACTGCCCTTTTTTAATGTTAACAGGCATATTCAATTGAGCCACGCGCTGAATGAAATTGGTCTGTCTGCATAAAAATGCCGGTGTCTGTATCACATCGGCAACACTGGCCACCTCATCAAGTGCTGTGTCCTCATGCACATCAGTTACAATCGCCACACCAACTTCTTTTTTTACTTTGTCTAAAATAGCAAGCCCTTGCGATATACCCAGTCCACGATAACCATCCACAGATGTTCTATTGGCTTTATCAAAAGAAGATTTATAGATAAAAGGTATGTTTAATCTATCTGTCAGTTCTTTTAAAAAATGAGCTGTTTCTAAAGCTAAAGCTTCGCTTTCAATAACACAGGGACCAGCCATTAAGAAAAAAGGCCTGTCATTGCTTACATCAAATCCACATAGCTGCATAATCGTTACCTTTTAGTTGTGTTTTATTGCATCAATAAAATGATTAAATAATTTATGCCCTGTGTGCGGCTTTGATGTGAATTCAGGATGGAACTGGCATCCAATGAACCAAGGATGGTCAATAAGTTCGATCATTTCCACCAAATTCTGATCAGAAGAGCGCCCTGAAATCACCATACCCTCTTTCTGTAAGCGCTCTACATAGTGTTCATTCACTTCATAGCGGTGGCGATGACGCTCATTAATGACTGAAGAACCATAAATAGCTCGCGCTTTAGAGCCTTCCTTCAGGTTAGCCGGTTGTGCACCTAAGCGCATAGTACCACCTAAATCACCATCAGGATCTGAAATTCTTTTCTCGCCTGTATAATCAATCCATTCTTCAACCAACGCAATCACAGGCAACGACGCATTTTTATCAAATTCCGTGCTACCAGCCTCAGATAATTTTAGTTGGTGGCGAGCATATTCAATCACTGCTACCTGCATACCTAAGCAAATTCCCAAAAAGGGCTTAGCATTTTCTCTGGCAAACTGCACAGTCTGGATCATACCTTCTACACCTCTGGAGCCAAAACCACCTGGGATTAAAATACCATCCAAATCTTTCAATAAATCTGTGCCCGATTTTTCAATTTCCTCGGAATCAATATAACAAATTTCAAGATCTGTGCTTGTATGAAAACCAGCGTGCACCAAAGCCTCATGCAAAGATTTGTAAGCATCCTGATGGTTCACATATTTTCCAACAAAACCCACTTTTGCACGATGTTTTTTTACTTTCTTAAGCTCTAACAAACGATGCCAATCTGATAATTCAGCTTCTGGTGCCTTTAAGTGCAATTTTTTAATCACCAACTCATCAAGCTTTTGTTGATGAAGTTTTGTGGGAATATGATAGATACTCTCAACATCCTCAAGACATATAACGCTGTCTTCATTGATGTTGCTGTACAATGCAATTTTGGCCATCTCAGCAGATGGAATAACTCTGTCAGAACGACAGACAATGATGTCTGGCTGAATGCCGATAGAGCGTAATTCTTTAACAGAATGTTGTGTTGGTTTGGTTTTGATTTCACCCGCAGTCGGTAAGTAAGGCACCAAAGTAAGGTGCATGAAGAGAACATTCTCAGAGCCAAGTTCCACTCTAATTTGCCGAATGGCCTCCAAAAATGGCAAGGACTCAATATCACCAACTGTGCCGCCAATTTCTAATAATGCGACATCAACATCTTTAGTGATACGGTAAATAGATTGCTTGATCTCATTGGTGACATGAGGGATCACCTGAACTGTGCCTCCCAAATAGTCTCCTCGGCGCTCTTTGCGTAAAATTTCGGCATACACTTGACCAGCAGTAAAGTTATTATTTTTGGTCATAGGAATACTAAGAAAGCGCTCATAGTGACCTAAATCAAGATCGGTTTCAGCACCATCAGCTGTAATAAAAACCTCGCCGTGCTGAAATGGGTTCATGGTACCGGGATCGACATTTAAGTAAGGATCGAACTTCGCTAAAGTTAATTTAAGGCCACGCGATTGTAAAATAGCGCCCAAGGAAGCAGAAGCGATACCTTTGCCCAGTGACGATACAACACCACCTGTAATGAATACATATTTTGTCATAAATTGCCCATAATCACGGTTAAAACTGATTTCTGTTGAATTCAACAATCATACCCTATGCCCCTACAAATCAAAACCTTTCGGCTTGATAAGCTTAAATTGCCAAGCCTGCTCACTAGGAGCGGCCATGGTATCGGCGTTATTGCAATAATTAACCACTGAAACTAAATTATCATTACTATAAATCAATGGTATGTGCGGTCTTTGCCATGGGGGGACCCCCCACTCCTGCATAAGATTTTTAAGGGTTCTGTTGCGTCCCGCAGCGGTTGGGCGGAGCCGCTCCCCACCTTGGCGAAAACACACCTGAAATCCTGGCTCGGTCAATAAAACACCACTTTTGCTTTGTCGCACCTGTAAAGTACCTATACCTTCCAAAATAATTTCCTGCTCTTGAAGTGAGTAAATTTGAGGGCTTGTTTTTACTTTGACCAAATGGTACTTAGTTAAATATAAGCAACCTTGAAAACGTCGTAAAATTCGATCTCCCCACATGATTGCCGGCTGTTTATCTCTGGGGGCTTGAAATATTTGCTGGCTAATTTGCTGTAAAAGTTTTCTGCTTGGTAGCATGGTTTGACATTGTTGAAAGTATAAACGCAATATATGATTGCGTTTGGCAGAAGATAGTGCCAACAATTTTTCTATACATAAAGCTTGTTTAACATCATCATGAATCCTGTGATAGTCTTGCCATGCCCAATCAACCAAAGCATAATGGTAATCAGCACAATTTAACGCTGTCTGCACCAAGGATTTGGTAACTTGTGGCCATTTTGACTGCAGCATAGGCATCACTTGGTGCCTAACAAAGTTACGCCTAATTTGAGAATTTTGATTGGAAGGATCGTCTATCCAATTTAACTCATGCTTTTTAGCATACGCCACCAAATCTTCTCTTGATGTGTTTAACAAAGGGCGTAACAAAACACCTGTCCCCAAAGGACGCTCATAAGGCATGGCAGCCAAGCCTAAGGGCCCCGTTCCTCGCATTAATTGTAACAACACTGTTTCCGCTTGATCGTCTTGGTGATGTCCCGTCAGCAACCACTCATCAGCTCCTAAAATCCGCTCAAAAACTTGATAACGAGCTTGTCGAGCCATAGCCTCTACGTTGCTGCGCGTTGCGGATAAATCGATGCGTTGACTCAATAAAGGGAGCTGCCATTGTGAACATAGCTGTTCACAATGCCTCTGCCAATGTTCAGAGTTTTTCTGTAGACCATGATTGACATGAACAGCCCTAAGCTCTGTATGTTCAAGCGTCAATGCAACCATGGCATGTAGCAAAACTGTGGAATCCAAACCACCGCTGTAAGCCACCCAGATGCGGGGAGGTGTGGGCAGGTGAATGCACGCTTGTAAGCCGTTAAGCTCCAGCATGGCTTTGACTATGATCTACCATAGTCCATAAATTTTTGTTGGCGCAATTGAACCAATTCATCCAAAGAATATTGTTTCAATTCATTTAAAGTACGCACCAAAGCATCTTTCACACGAGTCATATGGACAGCTACATCACGGTGTGCACCGCCTGAAGGTTCCTCAATAACATCATCAATTAAACCAAATCCTTTTAGCTTTTGTGCTGTAATACCCAAAGCTTCAGCTGCGTCTGACGCCTTACCAGCGTCCTTCCATAGGATAGAAGCGCAGCCTTCAGGTGAAATGACTGAGTAAATGCTGTATTCAAGCATCAATACACGATCACCCATACCAATCGCCAAGGCACCACCAGAACCTCCTTCACCAGAGATTAAGCAAACAATGGGAGTTTTCAAAGAAGCCATCTCCAATAAATTGCGAGCAATAGCTTCGCTTTGATTGCGCTCTTCTGCACCTATGCCTGGATAGGCACCCGCGCTATCGATGAAAGTGATAACCGGCATAGAAAATTTTTCAGCCATTTTCATTAACCGCAATGCCTTGCGATAACCTTCAGGTCGCGACATACCAAAATTTCTTTGTATTTTCTCTTGGGTTGTTCTTCCTTTCTGGTGTCCTAAAACCATCACTGGGCTTTTATCCAGAAGGCCTATGCCACCCAAAATTTCAGGAGCAGCGCTGTAGTGACGATCGCCATGTAATTCATCAAATTCAGTCAGCAAATGATCAACATAGTCCTGAACATGTGGGCGCATCGGATGGCGTGCCAATTGCGTTACTTGCCAAGATGACAATTTTGAGAAGATCCGCGAGGTCAAGTCCGAACACTTTTTCTCTAATCTGATAATTTCATCGGTTAAATTGACTTCACCATCATCGGCCACCAAACGCAGCTCTTCTATCTTTGCTCTAAGCTCTGCAATAGGCTGCTCAAAATCTAAAAATTGATAATTCATAAGTGACAACAGTATCCAAAGGCTCAAAACTTAGTGCATTGTAACTCACTTTTTACCTTAACCCAAACCCAATATGGTTAATTTTTTGCCTGGCTATTGGCAAAATAAAGAACATTATTGGTCGCTCAGCATAAAGAAAGGGCTCCTTCTCTATAGTTTAAACAGGACTTTCTGTAAGTAAAATTATCAAATGCTTGGCTTGATTCACATAACGGCAGAGTAGTGCTATAGTACGGCATTCTCGGAGAGATGGCCGAGCGGCTGAAGGCGCTCCCCTGCTAAGGGAGTATGGGGTAATCCCCCATCGAGGGTTCGAATCCCTCTCTCTCCGCCAAACAAAATGACAACGCGCCCGTGGCTCAGCTGGATAGAGTACCTGGCTACGAACCAGGGGGTCGGAGGTTCGAATCCTTCCGGGCGCGCCATTTTTACTTTTTATGCCTACCGCCCTGACACAGCATGCTCGAAAAATGCAGTTTTTTTAAGACCAATCCGCCATGTAAAGTTTCCCATAGAAAAATACCAAAGGGGAAAGATGTCCAAAGTGCACCATGTTGTAGCTATTCTTGAGGCCAAACGAGGAAAAAGCCAATCTGCAATCCGTCTTAAAGGCAGCCGCAGAGACTGGCCGTCATGAAACCAGACATATGAGAATACCGATTACATAACACACAGAACACTACCATCAATTCATAAAGAGAATGAAGCAAAACCCCATGCTTTATCAAATTACATCGCTATAGGACATTGCAATGGAGCTAGAATTAATAGCTGAGCTCCTGGTGCTTGCAGATGTGCTTTGCCATGTTTCTGAGTTTTGGTTGCTTAGAGAGTACTGGAAATATTTTTCAAGATCTTGTGCTTTCAGTTTTGGATGCTCGATATGAATGCATGCATCTTGTTTCTGAAAAACCGTACAGTTATTTATTCCTGCGGATCTTCAACGCCTTTCTCATCGCGAATACGCTCATAAACTTCCAGACGGTGCACCGCAACATCCTTAGGGGCATTGATGCCTAAACGCACTTGGTTGCCTTTGATACCAAGTACTGATATTTCAACATCATCACCTATTTTTAGTTTTTCACTAAGCCGCCTTGTTAAAATGAGCATCCTAACCTCCTCAATACGCACATAAAATTATGATTGTCCTATGCGTTTTTTATTCAATGGGCGCTGCTGATTCAATCTGTTGCAGATCTACTTCATGTAATTTAAAAGCTTGATGAAGTAGATGTACACCCTGTCTTAAATATTCTTCGTCCAAAACCACAGATACTTTAGTTTCTGCAGTTGATGTCATGTGCACTTTTATATCAGCATGCGTCAGAACTCCCATAATAGCGCTGGTAACCTCTGTATAGCACGCTCGCTGCAACCCCGTGCCTACCACCGACAGCTTAGCCAAGTGCGATTGCACATTGATCTGTCTGATGTGAGTTTTTAGCTTGGGCTCTGACAATATTTGAACAACTTGCTCGTGATCATCACTATAAATGAGCAGCGTAAATATCATATCACGACCAGACGATTGGTCATAGTGGATCATATCAACATGCACCATGGTTTCAGATAATCGACGCATGATTTCGCTCACCCAGCGTTGCTGACCAGAGTGCAGCATTATAGAAAAACGCATAGCACCTAAACGATGAGTAATGGCAACAATATAAGGTTTATTTTCCATCATGTGCGACATCTGCATGGGAGCAATCACCGTGCCCTGCTTACGCGAAAAAGAAGACAATACCTTTAAAGGCATGTGATGACGGGCAGCAACATCAATAGCATGGGATTGCAGCACTTTAGCACCTAAACTTGATACTTCCAGCATGTCCCGAAAATCCAATTTTGGAATACACCTGGCTCCAGCGAACACATTAGGATCGGCTGTAAAAACACCTTCCACATCCGTAAAGATCTGACATTCGTCTGCTTTTAGCGCTACAGCCAAAGCGACCGCGGTGGTATCAGAGCCACCTCGCCCCAAAGTAGTGATGTTACCTTGAGCATCCACACCTTGAAAACCAGCAACCACAGGCACCACATTCTGAGCCAAATCAGAGCCAATAGCATCTGTCGCTATGCTCACTATCTGTGCTTTTTTAAAACCACCTTCTGTAACAATACCTGCCTGATAGCCTGTGTAAGAACGCGCTTTGATCTCTCTTGAGTTAAGCAGCATAGCTAGAAGCGAGGCAGAAACCTGCTCACCTGTAGAGACTAAGGCTGCGTATTCGCGCTTATCACTCTCTGCAGCGATTGACTGAGCCATAGAAATTAAGCGATCGGTATCGCCATACATGGCAGATACCACCACGGCAACCTCATGACCTTTTTCAAGTGTACTCGCTATAATATCTGCCACACGCCGCATGTGTTCTGTATCAGATAGAGAGGAACCACCAAATTTCTGTACTATTCTAGACATGTACGAATTGCTTATATCGTTTTTGATTGCTGAAAAAATCAATATTCATTTCGTTTATCCTATTAAGCCTTTTATTATTGAAGGCTTTGTTTAAGCCGATCAAGGCGCTCATCAAGATCAGCGGGAATAGGGCCACTGCCTTGTGCCTGATCGGCACGTCCTCCGCCATGCTCACAGAAATACTTCAAGATCTCTGCTGCTTTAGGCAACTGCCCTATGCAATCTTTGGTCATTGATACCAAAACAAAGCATCTATCGCTCGGCTTATCAAGCGCTATTAAAACAGCCAAGGCTTGTTGTGGATAATGAGCTTTGAGAGTTTCCCATACCGGTCGCAGCAGAGAAGCATCGCTTCCAACTACTGTACCTATAAAAAGCTTTTTATCTCCAATGGGTTGAGGATCTCGTGCAAACGATTGGCTCAACAATTCTGCATGCTGTTTGAGCAAACGCTGATTTTGCTTTTCAAGTAATTTAATTTGGCTAACTTTTTTTTCAATACTTACCGCTACACTCTCCACATCAGATTGTACAATGCCCGCAATCTGATGCAGTGTTCGTTCAGCTTGGTGCAACCATTGCAAAGCACAAAAACCTGTCAAAGCTTCCATACGATGGATGTTGCTGCCAATGGTTTTATGTGAAATCAATTTAAATAAGCCTATATCACCTGTTGCTACAACATGGGTACCACCACACAACTCTTTAGAAAAATCTCCCATGGTGATAACACGCACTTCATCACCATATTTTTCATCGAACAAAGCCACAGCGCCACTTTCTTGCGCTGTCTCCATCGACATAAAGTCAATTGTTGTGGTTTTGTTTTTGACAACATATTCATTAACTAAAGTCTCAATTTTTTGCAGTAAACTCAAATCTAAAGACTCAGGGTGATAGAAATCAAAACGTAGGCGGTTGTCATCGACATGAGAGCCTTTTTGAGTCACATGAGAACCCAAAATACTCTTCAAAGCAGCATGCAGCAAATGTGTGGCTGAATGATTTCGCCGAATAGAACTGCGCCTTTCATCATTAACGCGGGCTGTTACGGACATGCCTTTGCGCACCACTCCTTCTTTAAGTACTCCATGATGGATATAAACACCACCTGTGACTTGCGTATCGTAAACATCAATGCACATATCAGAATTTTCAATACAACCTTTATCGCCTACTTGTCCACCAGACTCAGCGTAAAAAGGTGTTTTTTCTAATACGACCAGCAATTTGCTGCCAACTTGTGTGTCGCTGTCCTGAGGTTTGCCCGCCGATGACATACCAAGAATTTTAGTGTCATATTGAGCTTGATGATAGCCAACAAATTCTGTAGGCAATTCCACGTTGAAACCAAGGCTTGACTCTGTGATGAACTGGCTTGCGGCTTGTGCTCTTTGGCGTTGTTCAGACATAGCTTTTTCGTAGCCAACCAAATCTAGTTGCATTTCTCTCTCACGCGCGATATCTGAGAGCAGGTCCACAGGGAAGCCATAGGTATCGTATAGCTTAAACATAATTTCGCCTGAAATAACACTTTCTTGAACATTTTCAAGTGCTTTCTCCAAATGCCTCATGCCAACAGCTAAGGTCTGGCTGAATTGCATTTCTTCCCGTTTAAGCACTGTTTCAATGTAAGAGCTTTGTTCTTTAAGTAAAGGGTAAGCTTCCCCCATCAGCCCTACTAAAGCACTAACTAGTCGGTAGAAAAATGGCTCACTCGCACCCAGCTTGTGTCCATGACGAATAGCTCGCCGAATGATTCTGCGCAGCACATAGCCACGGCCTTCATTGGAAGGTTCAATCCCATCAGCAATTAAAAATGCAGATGAACGAATATGATCAGCAATCACTTTCATCGAGCTGTTTAGTTCGCTTTGGCTATTTAAAATTTTTCTGACAGAGCTTAAAAGCGATTGAAATAAATCTGTATCATAATTGTCTTGTACGCCCTGCATAACTGCAGAAATACGCTCCAGCCCCATACCTGTGTCCACACAGGGACTGGTCAGTGGCTTAAGCTCACCATCTTCCAAGCGCTCATACTGCATGAACACCACATTCCATATCTCAATGTAGCGCTCACCACCCTCTTCTTCACTTCCAGGAGGATTGCCAGGCAAATGATCGCCATGATCATAAAAAATCTCAGTGCAAGGACCACAAGGGCCTGTTTTACCCATGGCCCAGAAGTTATCTTCTTCGCCACAATAAGAAAATCTGTCAGATTCGACACCAATTTTATGCAACCAAATATCAGCTGCTTCTTGATCATCTTTATAAACCGTCACCCAAAGTTTCTTGGGGGATATTTTGAGCTCATCCACCAAAAAGGACCATGCATAGCGAATAGCTTGCTCTTTAAAATAATCACCGAAACTAAAATTTCCCAGCATTTCAAAAAAAGTGTGATGCCGAGCAGTATAGCCAACATTTTCCAAATCATTGTGCTTGCCACCCGCTCTGACACAACGCTGGGACGTGGTGAGGGTTTGTGCTGGTGGTTGCTCATTGCCTAAAAAGTAATGTTTAAAAGGCACCATGCCTGCATTAACAAACAGCAAGCTGCGATCATTTTTTGGAATAAGAGAAGACGACGGCAAAATTTTATGGCCGTTTTTTTTAAAATAGGACAAAAATGCCTGGCGTATTTCAGCTGTTTTCATAACTAATTCTCAATGTTTTCCTTCTCATTCAACTATAGCATTGAAACTTTCATTGATGTGCTCAAAGGAGAACCCACGGTATTGTAAAAAGGCTTTCTGTTTGGCTTCGGCAACATGGTCCTCAGGAAGTGAATTACCAAATTTCTTATGCCGTACACGAGTAGCAGCAACAAACCAATCTATTTGGTCTTCGTATAAAATCTCTGCAATCAATGCATCGTCCACACCACTTTGCTTCAATTCATGGCCAATACGCACGGGACCATAGCCTCGCCCAGCGCGAGAGCGCACATACATTTCTGTGTAGCGGCGATCAGATTGTGCCCCAGAGCTTTGCAAGCTTGCAATCAGTGCTTCAACAGTCTTTGAATCACAACCTTCTCGCTTTAATTTAAGACTGAGCTCCTGCTGGCTATGTTCACGTCGAACGAGCCATTGCATAGCACGTGCTTGCCAATTTTTCACCCCTAAGCCTCTATCAAATCATCCTCTGTTTGCTCAACAGTTTGTTCAACTGGCTTGGGCAATAAAATTTCTTTCAGTTTAAGCATCAACTCTTTTGCCAACGCTTCATTCTCTTTTAAATAAGTCTTAACATTATCTCTACCTTGACCAATTTTATTGCCTTGATGGCTGTACCAAGCGCCTGATTTATCAATCAGATTATGAGCAACCGCTAAATCCAATATTTCACCTTCAAGTGAAATGCCTTGACCGTATAAAATATCAAAATGAGCTTGTTTGAAAGGTGGCGCTACTTTATTTTTAACCACTTTTACTCGAGTTTCATTCCCAATGACCTCATCACCTTTCTTGATCGCACCAATACGGCGAATATCCAAGCGAACCGATGAGTAAAACTTTAAGGCATTGCCCCCAGTAGTTGTTTCTGGACTACCAAACATCACACCTATTTTCATACGAATCTGATTGATGAAAATCACCAATGTGTTAGAGCGTTTAATGTTGGCCGTTAATTTGCGCAAAGCCTGAGACATAAGGCGCGCTTGTAAGCCCATGTGCTGATCGCCCATATCACCATCAATTTCAGCTTTAGGCGTAAGGGCTGCAACTGAGTCAATTACAACCACATCAACAGCACTAGAACGCACCAACATATCTGTAATTTCTAACGCCTGCTCACCAGTATCGGGCTGAGAAACCAACAAATCATCTAGATTGACCCCTAATTTTTCAGCATAGATGGGATCAAGCGCATGTTCGGCATCGATAAAAGCCGCTGTTCCACCTAATTTTTGGCATTCAGCAATCACTTGCAGGGTCAAAGTAGTTTTACCGGAAGATTCAGGCCCAAAAATTTCAACCACACGTCCTTTAGGTAAACCACCATTGCCTAAAGCAATATCAAGCGTTAAGGAGCCGGTTGAGATGACTTCAATACCTTTAATCGCACCAGCGTCCCCCAAGCGCATGACTGAACCTTTACCAAATTGCCTATCAATTTGGCCCAGTGCTGCTATAAGTGCTTTATCACGTTGGTCGCTCATAAATTTTATGCCCCGTTAAGTTTAAGATACAATAGAATCATTATCCCACAAATTCTATCCAGGATAAATAAAAGTTGACAAGTACTGAATCAAACCTTTGTTGGCTTTATTTTTAATCAAAATGGTTTGTTAGTGAACGTTTCATGGAAATTTTTCATGCTTTTCCGCAGCATACTTAGCGCGTAATGAATACTGATGTTTCATGCTAACCCTCATCAACAAGTCATTAAATGCCTTCCTGCTTTGTTTGTACCACCGCTTCTACCCATGCTTAAGCTTAAAATCTAAGTACACATTTTATCTTGCAAAATAAACGACCCATTGGTCTGTTCATTATTTCACACATACTAATGGCTTTTATTAGCTCAGGACTGTCTTAAATATGCTTTAAATCCATGCTAATTTTTTCCACAGAAAAGCCAAAATATGGTCTAGACGCGTGAATTTTTATTCAAAATAAACCAATGCTCACATCACCATCAGCTGAACAACCCAAAAAAAAATCATTAGCTTCTACATAGTTTGATGGCTGCTAGATGTCTAACGGGCGTTGAATAATCACCGGCACAAAAGAAACTTTAACTTCACAAAAATAACAATAAGGCCTTACTTTTAAAATACACAACATGAGTTATTCTCAACTGCACGAGTCTCAGAAAACAACATAAAAAAATCACCATGAACAACATGAAAAAAATCATTGCTCTGATAAGCCTATTTTTCGCTGCAACTTTATATTCCGAAAATGGTGTTGAATTGCAAGAAATAAGCGATAAAACTGATCTAGGGCCTATACCTAATACATTTGTCGTCAAAAATACATTGTCAGAAGATATCTATGTTTCCTGTAGTTCAACCGGATTGTCTCCTAGAGCTGTGCCCAAAATTTCTTCTGGAGAAACAGCTCATGTTGACATTCCAGGTGTAGAGCAAGGCTATGCAGTGTGTTCTGCTTCTAAATGCAAGCGTGCGGGTGTTATCATTTTTAGGCAAGTATTACGAGGCGCAAATTTTTTGCAATATGCATTAGCACAAGGTTTTGTAATGACTATATCAGATGTTGAAAGTGGAACAAATCATGATGAGCTACGAGCTAAATTTGATGATCTTATTAAAAAAAGAAAAGCAGAAAAACGCAGACTCAAAGCACTTAAAAAACAACAAGCATTAGCAGGTGGTGTATTGGCCAGAGATTCCAGTGGCGATGAGGATTTTTGTCCTAAAAAAGGTAATATCAGAGGAGAAGGATGTTGCGGTTGCAACCTATGGGCATCTATCCGTTGGGCTTTTTTCGATGCTTGGCTAAGTGACAATGCTTAAATACAAGTAAAAAATGCCTTGTCGTTGATGTTGTTAATTTTATTATGGATAGGTGAAATATGAGGGCATACAAAAAATATTTGAAGGCGGTTTGCTGGGGTTTTATCTTTGTGTCATACTGTGCGTCATCAAGTAGCAACTTGTATACGGTTGAAATTGAAAATCCTCACAACTATCCACTGTTTGTCAGTTATAGAGTATCTCAATACCTAGATCCAGAGAAATTCTGGCATTATAGGGAGCCTGAAACCACATCAAAACTCACACATAGGCAACAAATTCAGCCTCACTCTGTTGCCATCATACAACACACTTTTGATGCATTTACTGTTGAAGTTGACGTTCCAAAACCCCATGCCGAAATAGCTGCGCCTTACGTTGAAATTGATGAATTAGAAATATCCTACCTCGGAAAGGATGAAAAATGGCATAGTTTATCAAATCCTGTAATAGGTGCAGAGCGCTTTAGCGACATAGATCTAGAATTTAGAAGCGGTATTAATTTTACTGTTCAACATACAGGCACAAGCTTTTCAATCCCTAAACTCTACACATACGACGCTAATCAAAGCGGCGGTTCTGTACAAACTCTGACACAGCAAATGTGGATTGAGTTGCAAACGCTGACCACGCAATTAAAAGCTCTAGAAAAACAAGCTGCTTTTTACCATCATAGAGGCACATCCAGATCAGCAGCTTAAACTTTCCATTATGATCCAACTTCAGAGGACATACAAAGTCTATCTATAGAGTCAGTATTATGCTGACTTTAATTGATGCAAATGCTATCCATCATAATTTTTGGTATGATGCTGCTAAAATATACCAGCCAGTCCTATGAGCAAAATAGAAACAAACCAACATACGCCAATGATACAGCAGTTTTTGCGCATCAAAGCTCAAAACCCTCATATGCTATTGCTTTATCGCATGGGAGATTTTTATGAGCTGTTTTTTAATGATGCAGAAAAAGCAGCTCAATTACTCAGCTTAACGCTGACTCACCGTGGTCAGTCCGCTGGGAAGAAAATACCCATGGCAGGGATCCCCTACCATGCTTTGGACAATTATTTAGCGAAGCTTGTCAAGCTTGGCGAGTCTATAGCGATTTGTGAGCAAATAGGCTCGCCTAATCAGAAAGGCCCTATGGAACGCCAAATCAGCCGAATCATCACGCCTGGCACCATCACCGATGAAGCTTTGCTTGAAGATAAAAAAGATAACTGGCTGGCAGCTTTAACCATGGGGCATGATAGCCCACAATTTGGTCTAGCGCTTCTGGAGCTTAGCAGCGGTCACTTTCGTGCCATGACACTGCATGATGTTGAACACTTAAAAAATGAGTTGGCACGAATATCTCCTGCTGAATTTCTGTTGAGTGAGAAATGGTCAATTTCATGTCCATTGCCTAAGCACTGCAAAATAACGTATTTAGAATCACCTGTGTCATCTGTTAAAAAAGCTATGGCTTCTTTAACAACACAGTTTCCTGATAAAGAGTGTGAAAAAATCAAAGATGAGCACCAAGCAATACTTGCATCGCATAATTTACTACAGTATGTAAAGTATACTCAAAAAGCTCAACTGCCCCATATTGAAACGATACATGTCGACCGGATTGAAGAGAGCCTTGGCATTGATACAGCCACGCGCCAACATTTAGAAATTTCTCTCAATTGCCACGGTGAAACACAACATACTTTATTGCATATCTACGATCATACAGCCACCTGCATGGGCAGTCGACTGTTAAAACGCTGGCTACACCAACCTATTCGCAACCAGCAAAAGATTCAAGCTAGGCAGAAAGCTATTGAAGCACTGCTGCAAAAAGCCAGTAGCGAGAAGCTGCATACAACTTTAAAAGCAATAGGCGACATGCACCGCATCACTGGGCGTATTTCTCTTAAAAGTGCACGTCCAAGAGATTTGATTCAACTGAGAGACTCGCTGAAAGTTATACCTGACATTAAACAACAACTTAATCCTTTTAAAGAATCGCTCTTAACCAAGCTTAACAAACTGATACAACCCTTGCCCAATCTTTTGCGCTCGCTACAAAAAGCTATAGTGGATGCACCACCTATATTAATTCGAGATGGTGGTGTTATTGCTGATGGCTACCACCAAGAATTGGATGAACTAAGACACTTGCAAAATCAATCCAATAATTTTTTAATTAACCTTGAACAAAATGAACAGCAGAAAACTGGACTCACCAGCCTGCGTTTGGGTTATAACCGAATCCATGGTTATTATGTTGAAATTCCAAGAGCACAAGCTAAAGATCTTCCTCCCTATTATCATCGACGCCAGACCCTGAAAAATGTTGAGCGTTTTATCATCCCAAAACTCAAAACTTATGAAGAACAAGTTCTTAGCGCACAAAGTAAAGCTTTGGCTTTAGAAAAGAAGTTGTACGAAGAACTGCTTGAACGCATCATGGAAGATTTAGGGCCACTGCAACAAACTGCTCATGGTATTGCTGAACTGGATGTTATCAACAATTTTTCAGAAAGAGCCTATACTTTAGGTCTTATCAAACCTGAAATGACTGATGCACCTGGCATTCATATTGATGCTGGGCGCCATCCTGTCATTGAACAAATCATCCCAGACAGCTTTATCGCTAATTCAACCGAGCTTACACCCGAACAAAGCATGATTATTCTTACAGGCCCTAATATGGGCGGCAAATCCACTTACATGCGTCAATGTGCCTTGATTGTCTTGCTGGCTCATACTGGCTCTTTTGTGCCTGCGAGACAAGCGAGCATTGGTCCTGTCGATAAGATTTTTACCCGCATCGGAGCTTCTGATGACTTGGCTACAGGCCGCTCGACCTTTATGGTTGAAATGAGTGAAACCGCTTACATTTTACAAAACGCCACATCGGAGAGCCTCGTCCTGATTGATGAAATTGGTCGCGGCACCAGCACCTACGATGGCATGGCTTTGGCTTGGGCTTGTGCCGAATATCTGGCTAAAATCGGCGCTTATACCCTTTTTGCCACGCACTACTTTGAAATTACCGACTTCTCAAAAGCAAAGCCTCAAATCAAAAATGCGCATTTCTCAGCCGTGCGCCATGAAGATGAGCTGGTATTTCTTTATAAATTACAGCCTGGTGCCGTTGACCAGAGTTTTGGAATTGATGTCGCCAAACTTGCAGGCTTACCTCAAGAAGTCATTCATCAAGCTAGCCATACTTTGAAAAATTTAAGAACTCGTGAAGATACAACAAAAAGATCTTCTACAACATCCTCATCGCCCAGCTCCAGAACGCCTTTATGGTTTAAAGAATATCTATCACAAATGACCAAGCTTGAACCCGATCGCTTGAGTCCATTAGATGCTTTAGATAAGCTCTATCAAATGGTCAAGCAAGCAAAAACTTTACACGAGAAATGCCATGAACACTGAGCCCACCATTCAATCACACAAGCCCAATAGCACATGGGATGGCATTAGACTTGAAAAGCAAGTGATAGTGTTAACTGGAGCCTACGGAAGCTTAGGCACAGCCATTGCCTATGATTTAGTCAAGCGTGGTGCTCAATTGGTTTTGCTGGGGCGGCGCGCAAAACCTCTTAATCAGCTGTCTGATGCCATCAGCAAGCTTGGTTACCCTACGCCCCAGAGCTTTACGCTAGATTTTCGTGATTTAAACCAGGATAAACTCAATGACTTGCTGGATACCTTATGCAAATGCCACACCACAGTGCACGGCTTAGTCCATGCTGCGGCTATGCTAGGCATATTGACCTCTGCAGCGCATTACCCGCCAGCACTGTGGCAAGAAGTTCAACAAGTGAATGTGACTGCGCCGATTTTGCTAACCCAAGGGCTTCTGCCTTTGATGCAGGCAGCTGAGCACGCATCTATTATAATGACTGCTACTGAATTTAATAACAGAAAAATAGCTTATTGGGGTGCTTTTGCCATCGCTCAAGCCAGCCAAAATACCTTCTTTAAACTGATAAGTGATGAGCTTGCTCATACCTCAATCGCTGCTCACCAGGTGATACCAATGCACACAAAATCTAGGCTTAGAGCCCAAGCTCTACCAGCAGAAGACACAACCCCATTACAGGAGCCCAGTCAACTGGCGCCTCTTTATTCCTTCCTTTTAGAAAAAAAATCAAATACAATCAGCGGGTTATGCCACAAGCTGGTAAATCCCCTCTAAATCTTCAATTTCGTACTATGCTTAACTGTAAATGTAAAGCGATTTCAACAGTTAGGCATAGGCATGAGCAATACACATGATCCGATTGAGATTCATTTAATCGAAAACAGTACAAAGCCTGGATTATCTGAGCAATTGGTTAAATCGACACAAACTCCTATCCAAATCAACATGATGTTGGCATTACAGACCTCTCTTGATATCCACAGTTTGATTGATGTCTTTTTCCATCATCTGCGCCAACATATGCCTGTAGAAGGCATGATTTTTCAAAATATCAACGACGCGATCCATATTAACTTTGGGAAAGAAACCAGTTTTCGCTTAAATTACCAATTATCTATTCAAAATCATCATTTAGGTAGTACGACGCTGTTTCAGAATAAACCATTCACAGAATTTGAGATCCAAGAATTAGAATCTCTGCTGATGCTACTGTTGTTGCCATTAAGAAATGCATTGAGTCACTATGAAGCCCTACAGTCTGCTCTCATCGATCCTTTGACAGGCGTGCTCAATCGCACCACGATGATCCCCACGTTAAATCGAGAAATTGATTTAGCAAGAAGGCACCAAGCTGATCTCGCTATTTTAGCGTTAGATTTGGATGACTTTAAGAAAATCAATGACCATCATGGGCACGCAGCAGGTGACGTGGTGCTTAAATCCTTTGCCCAAACTCTTAATCAGTGCATTCGTGACTCAGACATCATTTTCAGAGCTGGCGGTGAAGAATTTGTTACTATACTTAGCAAAACCAGTGAGCAAGGGGCTGAGATACTAACTGATCGTATTTGCCAAAAAATCCGCTCATTGAGATGCAAATACAAATCCAAAGAACTAACAGTAACAGTCAGCATTGGTATTGCCATGCTCAAACAAGATGAATCCTCTTCTACTTTATTAGAAAAAGCTGATGAAGCCATGTACCGTGCCAAACGCAATGGTAAAGATGGTTTCAGTTTTTAATGAGCTACCTAATCTTATAATTGTAGCTCTTTAACCTGTTCAAAAGACAAATCTTTATATTGCCCTGGATGCAAAGATTTCGGCAAAGTAATGGGACCGTACTGTATCCGCATCAAGCGACTTACTTGCACACCTATTTCTGCGAACAATTGCCGAACTTCTTGATTCTTTCCGGTATAAAGAGATACTTGATACCACGGATTGCTGGTTGTCTGACGTTTAAGTTTCAAGTCAGAAATTTGATAAGTCTGTCCGTCAATGGTAATGCCTTGGCGCAAAGTCTGGCATTGTGCCATTGATAGCTTCTGATCAACTCGCACCAAATAGGAACGCACAAAACCACTGCTGGGATGCATCAGTCGATGAGCCAATTGACCATCAGTGGTCAACAGCAGTAGGCCACTTGAATGGATGTCGAGTCTACCCACAGAAATCCATCTGCCTTGATGAGGCTCTGGCAATTGTGAAAAAACTGTGGTTCGCTCTTTTTCATCAAAGCGCGTACAAATGACCCCAACAGGTTTGTGATACATTACAACCCGTATTTTTTGTTTTGCGAGAGAAGCCAATTTAATTGCTTCACCATCGATGACCACACGCTCATCACCGCAAATACGCTGACCAAGTGTGGCGTGCTTACCATCAACCACAATGCGTTGTTCACTAATCCATAATTCGATTGTACGACGAGAAGCCACACCCATTTGAGCAAGATAGCTTTGCAAACGGATAAAGGATTTATCAGATTCTGGTGTCATTAAGCTCTAACTGCCATGTCTTCTTCAAGAAGCTCTGCTTGGGAGATCTCTTCTTCAAGGTGGGTAATTTTTTCAGCATCACTCAGAAGCTCTGAACTTGCGTCATCTGGGTTGCTATCTGCTGTTAGTAATTGCTTATTGGAGTCAACTTCCTCATCTGTTGACAGTGATTCACTGGAACCAATTATATTAGATGCAGACCAATCAGTCATCTTCTCTTCCATAGATTGTTCGCTTTCAGCATGATTTATCAGATCTTCCATTTTTGGTAGTTCATCAAGCGCTTGCAAATTAAAATGATCTAAAAACTGGGATGTCGTTCCTAAAAGAGCAGGTTTTCCTGGCACATCACGATACGCAATCACTTTAATCCATGTGTATTCCAGCAGAGTTTTAATAATCGTTGTACTGGTGGCTACACCACGAATTTCTTCAATCTCAGCACGGGTAACAGGTTGACGGTAAGCAATAATAGCCAAGGTTTCAAGCAAAGCTTTTGATAACTTCGGTGGCTTTTCTTGCCAAAGGCGGGCAACCCAACTACCCCACTCTTCTCTGGCTTGAAACTGATAGCCACTGGCTAAAATTTTTAATTCATAACCTCTGTTCTCACAATCCTTATGAATAGCATCAAGTGCCTCTTGCAAAGCTTGGCTACTTGGTCGTTCATCTTCTGTGAACAGCGCCAACATGTCTTTGATTGCCAAAGATCGTCCCGCCACCATAAGCGCAGCTTCTAAAATACATTTTATGTTGGGCATACCAATCCTTTTATGTAAATTGTTTGATAAGGCTCTGATTGCACCACATCTAACGTGTGCTGCTTCATCAATTCTAAAATAGCCAGCAAAGTCACCACCACACCCACACGACCTTCAGTTTGTGATAAGTAAACTTCGAGCTGTGTATAAGTCTCACGATCAATACGTGAGAGTATGTCGGTCATGCGCTCACGTACACTTAAATACTCAAGCTCAATTCGATGTTCTGCTTTGCTGCGTATTCTCAGGCACATGCCTTTAAAAGCTCCTAACAGATCGCTAAAACCTACTTTAGGTTGTGGTATTTCGATAGGTAAATTATCCATTTTCTCAGATGCTTGAAAAGTATCCCTATCCTGACGTGCAATTTGGTCGATGAGCTCAGCCAATTGTTTGAACTGTTCATAAGCACGCAGCTTTTGCATAAGCAGCAAACGTGGGTCTTCTTCATCTTCATAGGCATCTTTAGGCTTTGGTAAAAGCATGCGTGATTTAAGCTCAGCAAGAACTGCTGCCATCACCAAATAATCTGCGGCTAATTCCAACTGCATCTCTTGCATGAGCTCAATGTAATGCATGTATTGCGCTGCTACCTTGGCAATAGGAATATCTAAAATATCCAAGTTTTGCTTTTTGATAAGGTAGAGCAAAAGATCCATAGGACCTTCAAATGACGACAAAATGACCTTAAGCGCGTCAGGGGGAATGTACAGATCCTGCGGCACATCCGCATAAGGCTCACCTTGAACCAACGCCAAATCTGCAACTGTTGAAGCTTCTTCTATATCTGACATAAAGTGATGTTACCTTAATTGTGAACGCATGATAGAGTTTCTCTCATTATATTCTATATTTAGTCAAATCTCAAAGCTTTCTTGCTTCTCTCACAGCTTCATCGAGCTATTTAAAAGGGGCTGGATCACCTTTACCTTCACGAACTATTTTAGGCTCACCGCTGGTAAAATCAACAATTGTGGTGGGTTCATGCGCACAATCTCCACCATCAATAATTAAATCAACCTGTTGGCCCAGTAAGTCACGTATTGCGCTTGGTTCAGATAGAGGTGCTTGAGCATTAGGCAACAACAAGGTGGTGCTCATTAAAGGCCCACCTAAAGCCTCAAGTAATGTCCACGCTATCGCGTGATCAGGCACGCGCAATCCGACTGTTTTACGCTCCGGATGCAGCATTTTTTTGGGAATTTCTTTGGTCGCATGCAGCAAAAATGTATAAGAGCCAGGTGTAAAAGCTTTGAGCAATCGAAATACGCTGTTGGTGACCTTGGCATAAGTAGATAAATCAGACAAATCTCGGCATACCAAAGTCATATTATGACCATCATCCAGCTGGCGGATTTTACGGATCCTGCGCAAAGCATCTCGTGCCCCGAGCTGGCAACCTAAAGCATAACCAGAGTCTGTCGGATAAACCACCAATCCACCGTGCTTGATTACACGTGTGGCCTTACGAAAAGCCCGTGATTCCGGACTATCGGTATGAATAGAAAAAAATTGTGTCATCTAGAGTCATCCTTGTACTATAAATCACCGTAAATTCTTAGTATCTTGTCATCATCAGCAAAAGTATCCTTACTAATTGTACATGACTATTGCGTAAATTTTTAGTCCATTACCACTCCTACAAACCTAAAATATTTTGAATAAAATAGACTCAAATTAAACCAGATGTCATTCTGTAAGAACGAAGGGAAAATAGTTAATAATTATAGAACAATACGGTTAAATCTCAGTAATTTTAATGACTATAATACATATTATATTGTCAACGAAAACCCTGAGCTCCATACAAACATGCACCTATAAACCAAAGTGATCTCTAAAGGACCTTACCCAAGTTTATTCACATCGAGCCGGTGTACCATATTGACCCATAGAGCTTTCTACCCACATAAATTGACATAACATGCTCTGTTTATCCTCATAAAAAACTTTAAATGCTCGAGATGCACTACAAAAGTAGTCATTTCATTGACTGAGTGACTGAGATGCTCAAATGCTTCTCTCAAAATATATTTACTGTAAAATAAAAATTTTAATCAATAATTTTACTTAGAATATAATTGATCAATGCAATGAAAAGAGCAGAGAACATTAAAGTTATATGAATCATGACTTGCCAAAATGCAGTGTCATTGGAGGATTCGGCAGGATCGATAAATGTTCTTAATAAATGGATAGACGAGATACCGACCAGTGCTAAAGAAACTTTCACCTTCATAGTTCCAGCATCAACTTCATCTAACCAATGTGGCTGATCGGGATGATCAGATAAATTCAGGCGCGATACAAAAGTTTCATAGCCACCTACAATAATCATAATCAACAAGTTAGCTATCATCACCACATCAACCAAATCTAAGGCATACAGCATCATCTCAGCTTCCGAACAATGCCCTACTTTACCAACCAAGCGCGAAAGCTCTAAAGCAAATTCATAAACATAAACCCCAAGCACTACAATAAGACCGAAATATAAGGGTGCTTGTAACCAGCGACTTAAAAAAATCATACGAGATAATAATTGCTTCATAATCATACATCCAAATTCATATTGTGCCGCGGTAAATTCCATCCATATTAAAATTTATCAAGCTAATGCACACCATCTCTTGCAGTTAAGCCCCACAAGCGTAAACTGACCTTCGATACTTTGATTGATTTGGCAAGACAGTTGTATCATACGATAACAAAACAAGGAAGAGCATGCCTATAAAAAATACACTTCACGCCTATGGCATCATCAGCAAGATTTTTCACTGGTCAAGCTCTATGCTTATCTTAGCCTTACTTATCGTAGGTTTTTTGATGGTTGGTTTTGAAGAGCCCCTGAAATCGAGTATTTATATGGCGCATAAATCAACTGGGATGCTGCTGCTTTTCTGGTTATTAGCAAGATTGATGTGGCGCTTAGCCAACCCTGTGCCTGAACAATTACCTAAGACATGCCCTTGGGAAAAAGGGATGGCTCGCTACGGACACCCCTTACTTTATGGCTTAATCATTTTAATGCCATTGTCTGGCTGGATTAAATCAACGGCATCAGGCTACCCACCGACATTGTACGGTTATGGCACTTTTCCATTCCCTTTTGTAGAAACATCTGAACTACTTACCTCTATTGGTGTCTACTTACATCGCTACACAGCCTGGGTTTTGGTAATCTTAATTCTACTGCACATAGGGGTTGCCATAAAACATCATGCCGTCAATAAAAATTACATTTTAAAAAGAATGCTGCCTTAATTTTAAACTTATGAATGTGCATTCAAAGGGAACCAAAGACCATGCCATCATTTTATTAACCCTGATAGCTTACCTTTAAGCTGTCCTTTTTGTCATGCTAAATTATGGGATTCACATCCCAAATACTTAATATTGAACAATATGAACTTGCTATTTACCCCTGCTGAAACACAATATAAATTCGCTAAAGAATAAATGGATGCATTGTCAGGACAAGCGAAGCATCAAAGCTATGAACTATGGTTGATTTAAAGCCGCATAGAGCAATCCTATAGATTCAACAGATTACTGATTTATTTGAATATCAAGCTCATAAATTTTAGTGATTTAGCAACTGAACACATACATTGCATGAGAGAAGCCAAACTTATTTTAATCTATCCCAATGACTTGAAAAAATAATAAAAGACTTCACTTATATAATTGAGAACAACTTAGAAAGGAGAATTGTCATGTCATTAGTCACTTATCAACCAAGAAACTTATTGAAAGAGTTGAACCAAATAATGAAAGATGATTGGTCGCTATCCCCTTCTTTTGAACAAGATACTTTTCTCAGTCAATGGATGCCTAACTTGGATGTGAAAGAGACACCTGATCATATCTTAATATCAGCTGATTTGCCTGGTATGGATAAAAAAGATGTGCACGTATCTATAGAAAATCAAATTTTGACCATTGAAGGTAAACGTGAAAGTACCCAAGAACAGCGACATGGAAACAACCACCACGTAGAGAGGCAGTTTGGTAAATTCAGGAGATGCATATCTTTACCCAGCTCTTCTGATGCCAATCAAGTCTCAGCTAAAATGGAGCATGGTGTTCTATACGTAGAGATTGGTAAAAAAGAAACTGCTAAGCAGAAAGCAATTACCATCCAGTAGATAATAGCCGTTATCACAATCTGGGGTTATCCATACTGCTGCCCGAGCTAAGTTTCGGGCAGTTTTTACTGACCTAATATTTTTCTACCGGGAGAAAAAATGATGAAAAACGTCAAATTAATTTCAGCAGCCTTATTTTTCTTCAGCATCACGGGTATTGGCGTATGGGTTCATGTTAAGTAATTACCAGAAAATCAATCAATTGACAATGTGCAAAAATCTGCGTCTTCAATGCCAAAAACTAAAGAATCATTTAAAGAAACATCATAGAAATGACATTCATTTGTATGACACGACTGATATATACCCATTACAGTTCAAGATGCGAGATTAAGCACTTGAAAATTATCGGTGAT
>CAYGTQ010000001.1:17026-72513 GCA_964352915.1 uncultured Legionellales bacterium | reverse complement strand
ATCACCGATAATTTTCAAGTGCTTAATCTCGCATCTTGAACTGTAATGGGTATATTCTCCCAACTTAAATTTAATCGAGAGGCTGTGAAAATTTTTCAAGAAGAAACTACTCTACAACAGATATCATGCAGACATTAATGCTTTTAGAGCTGCAATCATTGATTTTTTTTGAAACATTGATTCATATAGCGATGAGGTCGCACATTTTATGACGAATAAATTTGAACTCGCATAAAAAATACCTGAAAATCAAACGCTACGGGTATGGTATAAAGTTTTTTTAATGGAACAGCCGTGCATAAAATTGGATTTAATCTATAATTTAAGCCTGATAGGCTAATAAGTGACTCTCTATGCTGACACCTAAAGAACAAGTTATTTTGTTCCTTAAGGAACAAAAAGCATCTCTTTTGAGCTATAGGGAATTAATTATAGAAAAAATACTTAATATAGATTATAAATACACATACAGACCGGGTTATTCACGAAGTCAAGAGTTTGAGGATGACTATGCTCTGGTCTATGAAGCGCTAGATTCTATTCAATTGCTTTTGCATAAAAATCAAGAAATTATGAATGATATTACTGACCCACTTGAGTCAAGAACACTGTTTAGTGCTAAAACACGTTTACAAAAAATTAGTGACTTGCAAGGAAAAGTCGGGGATTTTGTTGAAGGACAATTCAAGCTTTGGGAGAAAATTCTAGGTAAGACATTGAAATTTTTTGGAGCAAAATCCCAACACGAATTTCTTCCAAACACAGTACGCATATTTTTGGCCGCAGATAAAGCTCAAAGTTTATTACAAAACGCACTCACCCCGCAAACTAGACTTTGTGGCTTAGATTCAATACATTCTATATCACAAACTGTGATTGCTTCGGAGGAAAGATTTGAGCACGTCATGCGACAATATTCAGACAATATAAGTCAATTAATCGATCTTATGCCAGAAAAAGAGACAGGACAGTTTCTCAAAGCATCTTGCGAACAAACAGATACAGATTCATCTGAAAGACATACTGCACCAACAAAAAAAGATAAATCTCTAACTGCAGATGAAAAAAATAGCGTTCGTGAAATTATTCAAAAATTTCAAAAAATAATCAGCCGACCTGATGATACCAAACCAAGTTAATAAGTCACACATCATGCTCATCAATGATTAGAACTGATAAACACTATCCCAATTGGCAGGTGGTGGTGATTGAATTAGTTTTTCAATTCTATCCACAAAGCGATGATAAACCATTCTTTGTGGGTATTTGTGATGCAGTTCGGCAAATAACTTCTGGGCCATCATCCACTCTTGAGCAAAATAATACTGCAAAGCCTGCTCGTGTAAGCCGATTTCTTTTTGAATTAAGCGATCAGCTTGTGCTAAAGTACTCACCAATTCAAAAATAGCCACAGGTTTGTTTTTACCTCTGACACGTATTTTATCGAGTTTTCTGCAAAGAAACCCTGGGCTCTGCTCTAAAGTATACTCACTGATAATGATTTTGACACCATAATATCTGGTCAACGCTTCCAAGCGTGAAGCCAAATTAACAGAATCACCCAGCACTGTATAATTACGGCGATGCTTTGAACCCATATCGCCAACAGTCATTTGACCTGTGTTAATTCCGATTCCCATTTCAAGCAATGGTAAGCCTTGTGCTGCAAACCTTTGTTGTAATTCCAACTGTCCATTTTGCATAGCCAATGCTGCAGCCATAACATGCTGTGCGTGATGTTTGTCCGATGTGGGAGCACCCCAAAAAGCAATCACCATATCTCCAACATATTTATCCACTGTTCCATGATGCTTGAAAATGATATCTGTTAAATGTGTGAACCATTGATTGAGCATACTTTTCACCTGATCAACTGGCATAGACTCTGTGATCTCAGTAAAATTACGAATATCTGTAAACATTACCGACATTTCACGACTATCACTTTTAAACAATGCGCGCCTAGGTGAGCGTAACACTTCACTCACATGCTCATCGGGTACATATTGTTTTACCAACAACCTTAGGTGCTTTTTTCTTGCATAAGCATTGGCTAGTAAATAAAACAGATGTACTGTGGTTTGGATCAGCAGACTAATAAGAACAACCGTCAATGAGACATCCAAATGTTTAAAGTGCCACAACAACCAATCACCGATGTTTAACGCAGCCATTAAAAATAAAAACACGGCCATTAATGGGAAAAGCGACAAAATAGGATAAATAAAACTTAATCCAATCCCAACAATCAATAACACAGCTAAACTGACAGCATGGCCCCAAGCAGGTTTATGAGTTAAGCTATCTTGCAGCAAACCATAAAGCGTGCTGGCATGTATGTGTGTTCGATCATATCGAGAACCATTAGGCAAAAGATAAGTAGGCTGTATGATGCGACTGCTTACAAAAATCACCTTATTAGCCAATTGATCTTTAGCAACCTCACCCTGAATAACATCCTGTGCAGAGAATTTCATAAAGTTATATTTTGACATGCACGGCACATTGACATGAGACAACACATCGGTTTTTACCAACCTATTATCCAATTGAATACCTAAAAATTGAGATTTATTCCTATATTCCCTTAAGTTAACAGCCACTTCTTTTGCATTCGATTGCAAGCGCAATGCAATCATAGGTAATGTTTCATAAAGCATATGCTCACCAGATAACACCATAGGTATTTTACGCAACACACCATCTTGATCTGGCCATAAAGTTGCAATGCCTGCTCCAAGAATTTTTTTATGGACATAAGATGTAGGCGCTATAAAACCCCACGATGACTGTGCCTGTAAATCCATCAAAGAGCCAATTGATTCAAATGTAGCTGGAGGAAGGTCTCCTTGACGAAAATCAACATCCAATATCACTTCATAGCCCAATAATAATTTATTAAACGTATGATCGGCTGCTAATTTTCCTGCATTAAAGGCACTTGACAACTTGTTGTTGTCTAAAGGTTTTGATGCCAACATATCAGCAGCCATGGGCAAATCAACGATAATCAGAGCCGCCTGATAAGCATGCAGCTTATTCAATAATTGCTTGAGTCTTTTTTCAGACCAAAGTGATGTCGCTGGCGTTTGCGGCCCAGGTTGGCTAAATTCTACCAGTGCAACCTCAGGAAGGTCGGCGTCACTGCTCACAGTACTCCAATGAGTGCGCGCATCAAAGTGCCAGTGCTGAATGCTTTTAACCCAGTCAGCATTTTCTGGTGCAAAAATAAAACCTATGGCACAAAATAAAAAGAATACTATCAAATGCAGCAATACACCTACCTGGCGATTCGTACGTTGGAGCCACCACTGCCAAATCATGTGCAACCTATTGTTTCAATGCTGTCTATTCAGTATAGCTGGCCTTTGATAACCTCAAAAAGAATATGAGCTTTAAGTGATCAAATATCAAAGATGGCAAGGTCAGCCGATAAGCCGGGTTCTGTCGTGGACAGTCATTCATCTAGGACATACATCACCGTATGCCTCAAGCAACCTACCCAGGCCTCGTGCGGGCAGCACGTGTTGCCGAAACAACCAGGCCTCTATTTGGTCTTGCTCCCAGTGGGGTTTACCCTGCCATGCCTGTTGCCAGCCATGCGGTGCGCTCTTACCGCACCATTTCAACCTTACCCTTACAGGCGGTATATTTTCTGTGGCACTTTCCGTAGGCTTACGCCCCCCAGAGGTTATCTGGCACTTCGCCCTTTGGAGCCCGGACTTTCCTCTGCAAAATGCAGCGACTGCCTAGCTGGCCTTACCGCTGAGCATCATACCACTTAGCCAGACAAACACCAAGGTACAGAATTTTTATCGCAACTTTTATTGGTTAATTCAAAGTTTGTTGTTAAAAACTTTAAGCTAACAACCTATGCTAGAGAAAACACCAAGATAGCAACACTAAGCAAGTATTTGGGCTCAGCATCTGCTCACTTGAACACCCTACTCCAGTTAATTGTTCTTAATTTATGCATGTGCATGCTACACATCGACTTGCACGATAATCAAAAGGCAGAAATCAGCAAGAATCTTTGTTGTGTACAAAGGATCTGCTAGACTACGGTCTATTAATATTGAGTTCAAAGGTACGCATTCATGAATCGACTACAATCACCACCAGCAGGACGTCAGGTGCCACAAGATATCAATGCCATCATCGAAATTCCTGCACACAGCGGGCCCGTTAAATATGAAGTGGATAAAAGCACCGGCCTGTTGGTGGTTGACCGCTTTATGGCCACCCCCATGTATTATCCAGCTAACTATGGCTATATCCCCAATACCCTTTCTGAAGATGGTGATCCGCTGGACATCTTAGTCATTACACCCACGCCTTTGGTGCATGGCGCCCTGATCAATTGCCGCCCAATAGGCCTTTTGGCCATGCGTGACGAATCAGGTGAAGATGCTAAAATCATTGGCGTACCACATGACAGCATCAGCACATACTACCAACACATTCAATCCCCTGAAGATTTACCACCTTCCATTAAAGGCGGTATTCAGCACTTCTTTTCACATTATAAAGACTTAGAAACCAATAAATGGGTTGAAATCGATGGATGGCAAGGCGTGGATTACGCAAATAAAACCATTGAAGACAGCGTCACTCGCTTTCAAAATCAATAAAAATCACAAATTAACCCGAAGCTTTGCTATACCTTATGCATTGCTTTGGGTTGGTATGATAGCCTTATTGGTTTACCCTCTTAGCATTAAGCTACTGCCTCAGTTTATCATTTACGACAGCAAACGCTTAGTACAATGCTGTTTGTTGGCCAGTCTCTCAACTTCTCTGTTGTTGTGTCCCCAGCACTTGAGGCTAACACTAAACACTTGGAGAAACCTTGATCCAAGCACAAGGTATGCTTGGGGTGGCATTGCGCTTATAGGTTTCCTCTCGAGCATACTGGCTTCTCAACCGAGCTACGCCACGCTTGAATGGTGCTTATATGCATTACTGTTCATACACGTATTATACATAGCAACGTTATACCAACAGCTGGGTGAGAAGCGCCGCCAATACTTTATGCTGTTATTGCTTGGTACATTCTTAATATATTTGTGCTTATACATGCATCAAACTATCAACCAAGCTATTCAAGAACCTTGCCAGATCGCAACAATCTTAAATAAAAACCCTGGCTTTAATAACCCAAGGTTTTTTGCTTACTACCAACTTTGGTTACTTGCACCTTTAATGTTTTTTGGGATAAATTCTTCACAAAATCGTTGGAAAAAATGTCTATGGCTTATGATGTGTTTTATATGGTGCACCAATGTTTTGAACCACGGCTCTAAAGGATTATGGCTAGCTATTGTATCTGGCAGTGCTTGCACCTATCTTATGTGTTCTGGTAACCGAAAACAAATACTTAACTTATTACTACCTTTCCTATATTTACTCATGATCATCCTTCTTCTATCTTTTGTACTCCAAAGCCTGTGCATCACCGAGACTACAGGTAAAGCTGAAACCACCACCCTGTACTCTTTAATTTTCGACAATACTGCAAGCAAAGCATTGGATTTACCTGACATGAAAAGCAGCTTTTATTCACGCGTAACACTCTGGCACGAAGCGTGGAATGTATGGCTTGAACACCCCCTATTGGGTGTAGGACCTATGCATCTGGCAGCTGAGAACAATTATGCATTAAGAGCGCACCCCCATAATGTTTGGCTAATGTGGCTTGCGGAATGGGGGACCATCTGCTGGGGACTCTTGATGTTAATTTTAATGAAAACTGCCAAGTTTTGGCGAAAAATATCAAATCTTAACAGTTTGGCACTGTGTTTAATATGGACTTTATTGACACAAGCCAGTTATGCAAGCCTATCAGGCAATGGCATCAATCCTTTAAGCCAGACCATGGCTTTGCTGATCATAGGCTGGACCTTGGGGCATTCCCAGCAACAACTGATATCTTCTCATAATATTATGCAATCCAATCTATGGTGCTGGCGAAGCTTGATTATCAGTGTCACCACCTTATTTATTTATATAGTATGGCCTATGCTTGACTCATTAACGCGCAACACCTATATTTGGCATGTGAATAATCCAGGCATGCCCCTTGCCCCCAGATTTTGGGTACAAGGCTTACTTTAAATTTGTATCAAACAATTTGAGCTCTCAATTAAAATTAGCTAAGCGTCTGAAAACAAATGCTCTGAAGGCTTATTGAAAATATTAGATCTGTTACTCTGGGAATGTGTCAACACTTTAGGTGCAAAAAACATTTCATAAATCATTTTATCTAATCCGTTTAATTGATTTAAATAATCACTGATAAATTCATGCAAGCCATTTTCTAAAATAATATCAACAGCCTTAGTTTGGAATATTTTCAACAAAACTTGGCTTTCTTGTTGAGCAAGAGAATTAAGCTTAAAAGACAAATTAATGAAATTAAGTGAATCAATGGCATGACTGACACAGTAATTCATTGAACGTGGAAAATGGTCATCAAAAATCAAGAAATTAGCAACATCTTTATAGCTGATTTGTTGATATTTTTTTCTATACATCTCAAAAGCATTGACTGATTGCAACACAGCCCCCCACTCTAAAGCATCATAAGGTGAGTTTAAGTAATCCAGACTTGGCAGCAATGAAAAGTATTTAACATCTAAGATGCGGGCTGTTTTTTCAGCTCTCTCAATCATTGTGCCTAATCGGAAAAAATGCCATTCTATGTTGTGCGATATGACATTTTCAGTAATCCCGCATAAAACCAAATTGGTAAATCTTATATGCGCATACAAGCTCTGCAAGTCTGTCATACTGCGTTTTCGTCTGTGTTTTTGCACCATATGATACATCTCATTGATGCTCTTCCACATTTCAGAAGAGATAACCTCTCGAACAGATTTTGCATTATCCCTTGAGCTTTTGATACAGGAAACGATGGAATTAGGATTTCTTTCATCAAACGTTAGAAAATGTATGACATTTTCCTCATTAGCCACATTATAATACTTTAAAAATAAAGACTGATCGCTTAACGCATAAATCAAAGGCTCCCATCTGGAATGCCCTCTGCCAAGGCCTAAATCAAGCAACAAATGTATATTGACATTAATAAAACGTGCAACATTATCAGCACGCTCCATATAGCGGCTCATCCAATAGATCGAATCAGCTGTTCTGCTTAACATGTTACCCCTCCTGTGATTGACTGGTATCTTCGCCCAAGACCCAGGTATCTTTACTACCACCGCCTTGAGATGAATTAACCACCAAAGAATCCTTTGTCAATGCAACACGAGTCAAGCCTCCAGGTAATACAAACTGATCTTTGCCATAAAGTGTGTAAGGTCGAAAATCAACATGTCGACCTACTATTTTATCACCTATGATGGTAGGACTTTGTGATAAAGCAAGTGTTGGTTGTGCAATAAAATTTCTTGGATTTTTGTTAATTTTATCAGAGAATTGTTTGCGTTGTTCTTTTGAAGAAGTATGCCCTATCAGCATACCATAACCTCCTGAAAGATTGACTTCCTTCACTACCATCTGCTCTAAGTGACTATTTACATATTCCAAATGCTTCTTATCTGAGCAAATGTAAGTGGGGACATTTGCAATGATCGGCTCCTCGCCAAGATAATACTTAATAATTTTTGGTACATAAGCATATATCGCTTTATCATCAGCAATCCCTGTGCCTGGTGCATTAACAAGCGACACATGGCCTTTGCGGTAACAATCCATTAACCCCGGAATACCCAGCAATGAGTCTTTGCGAAAAGTTTGAGGATCAAGAAAAGCATCATCAATACGACGATAAATGACATCAACCTTTTTAAATCCTTGTGTGGTTCTCAGCATGACATGGTCATCAATCACCACCAAATCAGATCCTTCAGCTAAAATGATCCCCATTTGCCTAGCAAGGTATGAATGCTCAAAATACGCTGAATTATATGGTCCTGGCGTGAGGACAACAACGCATTGCTCATCATCATGGTGGCTTGCATAGCGCAGAGTTTCATAAAGATGATCACAGTAATTAGAAATTGGTTGCACATTCATTGATTGGAATGCATTAGGGAATGTATGCTTTTGTACTGCACGGTTCTCTAAGACATAAGCCACGCCAGATGGACAACGCAGATTATCTTCCAATATATATAATTCTCCTCTTTCATCACGTACAAAATCTGTACCGGAAATATGGATCCAAATACTTTTAGGAGGTTTCAAGCCTTCACACTGTTTGAGATAACAAGGCGATGAGAGTACAAGTTCTCTAGGAATTATATTGTCTTTAAGTATTTTTTTATCATTGTAAATATCATTGATGAATAAATTTAAGGCTTGCACTCGCTGTTTAATGCCTTGCTCCATGAGCTGCCATTCTTTATGAGGGATCACTCTTGGCAGTACATCAAAAGGAAATATTTTCTCAGCACCATGCTTACTACCATACACACTGAAAGTAATGCCTTGATTAAACAGTGCCAACTCAGCTGCTTTTTGACGACGTTTTAAATCTGTAGGTGATAAAGAAGTAATGTGTTGAATTAAAGGTAATGCAAATGAATGCGCCACACCGTCACTTGCAAAAAGTTCATCATAAAAACCTGATGTCTGGTATGCACTAAAATTTATCATAGCAAGCTCAACTCATTATTATTAACAATCACTACAGCTCCTCAATTTTTACATCAACCACCATCTGCTCCTTACCTCCCCCTTTAAAAATAGTGCCCGATGTGGGTGTAGCATCACGATAGTTTCGACCACAAGCAACGCGAATATGCTCTTGAGAAACCATACAACCATTGGTAGGATCGAAACCTCTCCAACCAACATATGGCAAATAGACCTCTATCCAAGCGTGTGAAGCCTCTGATTGTATGGTGTTCTCATAATCTGCCCCTGTGTAAATATAGCCCATGCGATAGCGCGCAGGGACCCCAAGAAGACGCGCCATGCAGATCAAAAGATTGGCAAAATCCTGACAAACACCGATGCGTGTGCTGTACACTTCAAATGGTGTTGTCTTTAGAGAAGTTTGTTTCTGTTCATACTGATAGTCCCTGTAAATACTGAGATTCATGTCCTTTAAAGTTTCAAGTAAATGATAGTCGTTACGCTCAACAAAGCTCATCGCATAAAGTGTCAGTTCTTCCAACTGTGTCTCTGGCAGCTCAACTGGCAACAAGTAAGGCATCATCATTTGCTGTTGCCATGGCATCCATACCAATGGCATAGAAGTTTGCCGTCGAGCCAAACTATGATCATCAGGAGGACATGAGTAAATTTTAATCTGGCTTTTGCTTTCAACAACTAACGAGTCATAAGGTATATTAATACTGTAATATATTGACTGGTTACCAAATACATCTTCGTATTGCACTTCTTCCCCTTCAACTGAAATTGCAATACTGGCATGCATCACTTCTTGCACATGATCGTCTTCTGGCAACAATCGAAACTTATGCGTACTATGCTCAATAGATTCTGCATAGGTGTAGGTTGTTGTATGCGTGATGTCAAACAAACGAAAGCTTAATGCACTGCCATCTGGGTGGCAGGACAAAGAACGGATATGAATAAAAGGAGACTCATTATTTTGTGCAATATGGGTTGAAGAAGGCTCAGGCACCACATTTTTTTTAGGTGGCGACTTGTTCACATTTATTTGGCTGGTCAAGCTGTTCCATAAAATATTACCGCGCCTAGCTACCATCAGTTGACCTGACTGCATAGCACTCATGTCATGATGGTCAAATTGTATCGACGTCACCACGAGCGAGGTACGGTAGGTATCTCTTGGATCATTAATTTGTAAAGTTGCACCACTTGAATCAAGGCAAGTATCTCGATTGGGTGGTTTCAATCTTGAATAATAAAGCTGGTCTGGTGATTGCGTACCATGAAAATAGACCATACTGATCCCATCAGATAGGATAATGTTCGCACTACCTAAAGCATCCAGCTTCTCAAACCAACTTAACAACCGCTGGGGTGATACCTCAGAAATTTTTCTGACATGCTCCTCATGCATCATCGACAGCAAAAAGCAAAAAGCTATCTCAGAATCGGTTTTACCCAAAGGCTCTAAAAATCCTGAATCATTGGTATGCAGCTTTGCTAAGCCATCTCTGTCCAAATGACCATTGTGTACAAACATCCAATCACGACCAGCAAAACTTCGTGAAAACGGCTGCATCTCATGATGCGTATACCCTTCTGCTTCTGTCTTTAATTTATACAAAAAAACGGTTGAACGAAAGCTTTTCCAGTCACTCATGGCATCATTAACCACTTGTGCCGTACGAGCTGTAGAATCTTTGGCTAGCTTCGCCGCTTGGCTATCATTTGGGTACCAGCCTACACCAAGCCCCAGAGGTGGACTGTTTTGCAAATCATCAGGTAATTTAAATTCTAACGACGGCGCCGTCACTCCATCGCTGTTAAGAGCTAATATATCACTCAATTCATACTTCCTATCATGTCTTTGTCATAAATTATAGATGGTTTAAACCAGATGATGGCCCCAGCTCTCACAATTTAATCGAATTAGCTCTTAAAATTTCAACCATCAACCAGTCCATCCTCTCTTTTAAGTACATGTGAAGCCTGTATTTAGCCATGATAAAACCCGATAGCCTTTAAACTAAACAGATCTCCCTTGTAAAGATGCTCACCATTTCTCACTGCGCCAATCAATTATTTGGCTGTTTTGTCATTTGTCTTCTATAACTTTCATATATAAAATAATAAGTTATTAAAACATTATGAGCATCATCACTGCCCTACACCACATCACCCATTATCAGTACAGCAAGCCCATCACCCTGGGACCACAACTTATACGTTTGCGACCTGCGCCTCATACCCGCACGCGTATTCAATCCTATACGCTAAACATTACACCTCATGAGCATTTTATTAACTGGCAACAAGATCCTTTTGGCAATTATATGGCAAAACTTGTATTTCAAGAGCGCACCCAAGAATTTAAAGTAGAAGTAGATTTGCTAGCCGAAATTAAGGCGTTCAATCCTTTGGATTTCTTCTTGGATGATGATTATCAAAAATTCCCTTTCAATTATGATCATCAACTAGCAGAATCCCTCAAGCCATATCTTGAAATAAGCGAGCATAGCGGATTATTACAAAATTTTTATCGTGATATCAATACGGCCAAACAGCCTGTGATCGACTTTTTGGCAAGCCTCAACCAAAATTTATTTGATACCATTAACTACACCATACGCTTAGAGCCTGGTGTGCAGAGTTGTGAGGAAACACTCGCAAAAAAAAGTGGATCTTGTCGAGACATGGCATGGCTTTTCTGCCAGACTCTTCGCCATCTGGGTTTGGCTTCCCGCTTTGTCTCAGGTTATTTAATTCAATTAAAACCAAATAAAAAAAACTTAGAGGGACCAGATGGTCCTCCGCATGATCTCACCGATCTGCATGCCTGGACAGAAGTCTATTTGCCGGGAGCCGGATGGGTCGGATTGGATCCCACATCTGGTCTATTTACCAACGAAGGTCACATACCTTTATGCTGCACACCATCACCACAAAGTGCAGCCCCCATCAGCGGCAGCCATCAAGTATGTGAAAGTACCATGACCCATGACATGTCTGTTGAACGCCTGCACCAAGATCACGATGTGGAAAAACCATATACAACCTATCAGTGGAAAAATATAGACAAGCTTGGTGAACAAATCGATCTTGATCTGAAAAAAAACAATGTTCAGCTCACACAGGGTGGCGAGCCGACATTTGTGTCTTCCAAAGATCGAGAAAGTGACGAGTGGCAATGCGACGCTTTAGGTCAACAAAAGAAAGTATTAAGCCTAGAATTGTTGCATCGACTCAAAACACAATTTTCTCCTAAAGGATTGACCTTGCACAGCCAAGGCAAATGGTATCCTGGAGAAACATTACCCAGATGGGCCATGCACAGCTATTGGCGCAAAGACCATGAACCTCTTTGGCTACGTCCAGAGCTGTTACTTGATCCAGAAAGCTCCGGCAAATACACATTAAACACTGCGAAAATACTGCTCGACCATTTGGCCTGCGCATTGGGTATACCATCGAGTTATGTTTTGCTTGCCAAAGAAGATCCTCTCGAGGTTTTGCGCAAAAATAAGCAAAAACCTATGAAAAAGCAACAAACCATTACCCCCAATTTAAGCCAAAAAAAATCTTTAGAAGAACTGACAACTTCTGCTGAACTGAATGCAGGCTATGTACTACCACTTAATTACTCACCAAGGCTACGACGCTGGATCAGTAACCCATGGCAATTCTCTCATGGCCGAGAAGTCATACTTATAACAGGTGACTCCCCAATAGGCATGCGTTTGCCACTTGCAAGCCTGCCAACTTTAAAAGCCTCTAAGCAAGAAGTATGGCCAGAACAAAGCCTGTTTCTTCAGAAAAATCCATTACCTTCAAGAAAGTCTCTGCACAACACACTTAAAACACGCAAGGCAAATATTGATTCACTACAACCTTATGCTCACGATCCTTCAGGCCTTATTAAAAGTGCTTTGTGTGTAGAAATCAGAAATGGCATCATTCGCTTGTTCCTACCACCGACAACTTATGCAGAGCATTTTATTGATTTGATTTACGCCTTAGAAACAGTTGTCACCGATCTCGATACACCCATTGTTATAGAAGGCTATACGCCTCCACGTGATTTAAGATTCAATCATTTCAGCATCACACCCGATCCCGGAGTCATCGAAGTTAATATTCAGCCATCAAAAACCTGGAAAGAATTAAAAGATGTGACCAGTATATTATACAATGAAGCTCATCAAATACATTTAACTGCTGATAAATTTTTATTAGATGGTCGCCGTGTAGGTACAGGAGGTGGCAATCATATTGTAGCAGGTGCTACAACGCCTGAACAAAGCCCATTTCTACGACGACCTGATTTATTAAGAAGCATGATAGCCTTCTGGCAAAATCACCCATCGTTATCATATCTATTTTCATCTATGTATGTAGGGCCCACAAGCCAAGCACCTCGTATTGATGAAGCACGCCATGATTCACTGCATGAACTAGAAATCGCATTCCAGCAAATCAAACCATACCAGGAAACATCACCTTGGTTTGTGGATCGCTTATTTCGAAACCTATTAGTAGATGTCACCGGCAATACTCACCGCGCAGAATTCTGTATCGATAAATTATTCTCACCAGATCATGAAATGGGACGGCTAGGCCTACTTGAACTGCGTGGCTTTGAGATGACACCTCACCCTCAAATGAATCTATTGCAAGCACTATTGGTACGCGCGTGCATTGCCCACTTCTGGCAGAATCCTTACCAAAACAAGCTCGTTAATTGGGGCACTCATTTACATGATAGGTATATGTTGCCACATGTCATATGGCAAGATTTCCAAGATGTGCTGGCTGAGCTGAGGCTCAGTGGCTATGATTTTCAAAAAAATTGGTTTAAACCTTTTCTAGATTTCAGGTTCCCTAAATACGGTCAGACACAAATTGGTGACATTGATCTTGAATTACGCATGGCCTTAGAGCCATGGCCCGTGATGGGTGAAGAGATGCAAAAAGGCGCTGTCAGCCGAGCGGTCGATTCTTCTTTAGAAAGATTACAGGTAAAAATAACAGGTATTTCACAAGAACACCACCATGTGCTTTGTAATGGACATAAAGTCCCTCTGCAGGCCACTGAAGAAAAAGACACCTTTATTGCAGGTGTCCGTTACAAGGCATGGCAGTTGCATAAAGGGTTGCACCCCAATCTTCCCATAGATGCACCCTTAACCTTCGATGTCATTGATGTCCATCATCAACGTTCATTGGGTGGCTGTACTTATCATGTGATTCACCCTGGTGGCAGAAATTATGAAACCATGCCTGTGAATAATAATGAAGCTCAAGGAAGACAACTGGCACGTTTTCAAAACATTGGGCATACCCCTGGACGATGCTGTACTTCATCCACGTTGGTTAGTGAGTATTTTCCTTATACGCTGGATTTGCGTGCGCAACCGATGAACCCAGTAAAACACAAGAATCGTATACTTGAAAAAGAATTAGAAGAAAATCTATGAAAAAGTTTATTTAAGAAACTATTTCAGCACTCAATTTCGAGTGATCAACATGCATAAATGCTTATTAACAACTCTGAAACCTGTCATATGATACTTTATTTATAGCCTATGCCTTGCGTGCTTGAGGTTGATGATTGCATGCCTCAGAGATCTATGAGAGAACAGCTGACTGTCACTAATTGCTGGAGAATTCTTCTAAATTTCAGAAAAAGTAAAGTGCCAGAGAGCTGAGAGCCGAAAATAGAATAAAGCCCCACAATCATCCTGTCTGTTGCGGTTACCAAAACTTGATTCATTGACTCTCTGTTTTAGTTAATGCCAAAGCCTGTTGATACACTTCATTGCGACGCACGCCTGTAACGCGGCTTGCAATGCTCACAGCTTGTTTTAAAGGCAACTCACGCAGAAGTTCCTGCAAAAGAGTTTCAAGCTCTGTCGTTTGCTCTGAAGATGGGCAACCAGATAAAACAATGACAAATTCACCCTGACAACGCTTCGGATCATCGGTCAACCACAGCATGCTTTGCCTCAATGTACTTAAGTGAACAGCTTGATAGGTCTTGGTTAATTCTTTTGCAATAGTCACCTCTCGAGTCTCTCCCATCACATCACACAACACCTGCAAAGTAGCTAACATCCGATGCGGCGCCTCATAAAAAACCATAGTTTTTGGATACTCACAAAGGTTCTGCAAAAGCTGACGGCGTGATGCCGCCGTAGAGGGCAAAAATCCTAAAAATCGAAAATCCTCTGTAGATAGTCCAGAAACAGATAATGCAGCAATGGCAGCACAAGGCCCAGGAATAGCCTCTACAGACATTTGTGCGTCATGTAAAGCACGAACCAAACGTTGTCCTGGATCGCTGATAAGCGGCGTGCCTGCGTCGCTGACCAGAGCAATCTGTTGACCTTGAGCTAACAGCTGTAAAACCGTATCTATTTTTTTGGCTTCGTTAAAAGCATGGTAAGATTGCATGGGGGTTTTAATTTCATAGTGGCTAAGCAGCTGGCCGGTGCGACGTGTATCTTCAGCTAAAATTAAATCCGCCTGGTCCAATACTTGCACTGCCCGGTAAGTCATGTCTTGTTGATTTCCAATGGGTGTTGCCACCACGAAAAATTTCCCTATAGTCATGTTCGATTACCTATCTGGCTAAGCTACGCGACTGAATTAAAGCCATATTATTGCACAGCTTTGCAAATTCAGGTACTGTTATTGTTATGAAACTTAGATCACAGCTGTACTCTGCATTAGCAGTACTGACCATCACCTTGATATTACATGGTTGCGGCAGTCATAAGCCATCAACATTCAAATGGCAACCTTATAGCCAGCAACCTCGTTTTGCAAAGCCTGGTGCGCTTTCAGAGAGTAGCATGCATGACAGCTCATCTCTGCTCAAGTACGCCGGTGGCTCCATTAACCACGGGCATTTTCAGCAAGCCAAGTTGGCATTACTCAATATTGAACGTCAAGATCTTAATGAGGTTGAATTAAATGACTTTCACTTACTGCAAAGCGCTGTTGCGTTACACCAACGCCATCCCAATCAATCCCTGGCACAATTGGATAAAATTGATGAGATTTCATTGAGCTCAGAGCAGGCCATTGCCTATTATCAACAACTGACACAAACTTACCAACAAAAAGGCAAACTTAAACACAGCATAGCGGCGCTCATGGCTTTATCTGAACGGGCGATAGCTACGTCTGAAAAATTAGCTGCACAACAATATGTTCTGCACCAATTGTCATATATGTCGCCCAAGCATATCCAGCAAGCCAAAATGGATGCCGATACTCGTTTAAACAAAGGATGGACATCCCTCGTAGCATTGCTCAACACACAAATGTTGCAACCAGAATCATTATGGGAAAATCTACAATTGTGGCACCGAGATTTTTCTGATCATCCAGCCACTTTGCTCATCACATCGAAACCCGCCATGCTGCCACCCAAGTCTCACCATGTTGCGCTGCTTTTGCCTCTAAAAGGGCCCTTAGCAGGACCTGCTCAAGCCATTCATGATGGTGTGATGCAGGCCTATTTTGGAGCACAATCACAACAACGCTCGGGACAATTTACTGTGAAAGTGTACGATACCTACCAACAAGATATTAACCAAATTTACAGTAAAGCCACCCATGAGGGAGCAAGCTGGGTGATTGGCCCATTGGATAAATCAACCATCAATCAGCTGCTTGCTCAAAGTTCACTGGATGTGCCCACCCTGGTGTTGAACCAACCTGCAAGAACCAGAAGCCAACATAATTTACTGCAATTAAGCTTAAATCCCAGGCAGGAAATTCAGCAGCTGGCCCATAGAGTGTGGCAAGATGGCCACCGACGAGTTTTGGTATTCAGCCCCGAAGACAGCTGGGGAAAAGATCTGATCGATACTTTTGAAGCGCATTGGCAACAACTGGGTGGTACATTTTCTGATGTTATGGGTTACAAACCAGGCCAGCACTTTAATCACCGAATAGCCACCATCCTCGGTGTGAAAAAAAGCCAACAACGCTACCGGAGAATAAGTAGAGCCATAGCTCAAAAACCTATTTACTATCCACAGCGCCGCCAAGACATTGATGCGGTTATTCTTATCGCCCTGCCTCGCGATGCCAGGCAAATCCGGCCAATGTTGAAATTTTATTATGCAGGCAATCTGCCTACTTACAGCATCTCAACTGCTTATCGAGGCCATACCAACACTAACAAAGACAAAGATTTAAATGGTTTGATTTTCTGTGATATGCCAGCACTGCTTCTTAGACACAAAAAAAATGCAAGCTCATACTCAGCTGTTGACAGCTGGCCTGAACAGCTCAACAGCCCACAGCGTCTGTATGCTTTAGGACATGATGCGTACCTGTTGACACTGCAACATCCATTGTTGCAGCAATATCCATTGCTGGGTCTGCCTGGCAATAGCGGCCTCTTGTGGCTTGATAAATATGGTCAGGTATTTCGGCAACTGAGCTGGGCCCGCTTTCAGCGCGGGCGCCCAAGTTTACTTCTTGGTTAAATAGGGTAAAATAATCACATACCTATTGGAATGAATTTAAATAATGATCGATGAGCTCAGACAGCGTATATTAGCGCAATTTGAAGAAAGTATTGCAGCAAAACAAGCTTCTCTTGCCAAAATGCCTAATGAGATAACTCAAGCCTGCCAATTGCTTATTCAATGTTTACAACAAAATGGTAAAATTTTATGCTGTGGCAATGGCGGCTCAGCTGCCGATAGTCAACATTTTGCTGCTGAGCTTGTCAATCGCTTCATGGTAGAGCGCCGCCCTTTACCTGCTTTGGCACTAACCACCGACAGCTCAATTCTTACCTCGATCGCCAACGACTACAGCTATGACGAGATTTTTTCAAAACAAGTGCTGGCTCTAGCACACCCTCAAGATGTGTTGATAGCCATCAGCACAAGCGGTCATTCCAAAAACGTACAGTATGCCATTGATGCTGCACACCAGAAAAGTGCCTGCGTGATTGCCATGACAGGCAAAGATGGTGGGCCTATAGCGCAGATGCTAAAAAACTCTGATATTGAATTACGTGTGCCTTCAAAATCCACAGCCAGGATCCAAGAAATTCATGAACTCGTTCTGCACATGATGTGTGACGCCATCGATCAAGAAAATTGGGAAATATAATATGCATCGTATCCGCCTCTGCTTTTTACTGGCTCTCATCACTTCTCTACTTTCAGGTTGCTCCGGACTTTTCCTGGCAGGTGCTGCCACAGGTGGTGCCAGCGTTTATGACAGTCGTGCTATGTCTACCATTTTTGAAGACAAAACCATTCGCCACAAAATTCTCGTAGCAATGAAACAAGAAGATGACTTTAAAGGCGTCGATGTCAGCGTCACAAGCTTTGATCATGATGTTTTGCTCACAGGCCAAACTACACACGCCTCCATTAAAGTTAAAGCCGAAAAACTTGCACGCCAGATACCACAAGTCAAACGTATTTACAATGAAATTGAAATCACTGAAGCGCCCAGAGAACTCTTAGCAACACTCAAAGACGCTTGGCTGACAGCAAAAGTCAAAAGTAAGTTGATTACCACACCAAAATTAAAGTCTGGACACTTTAAAGTGGTCACTGAAAACAAAGTAGTCTATCTTATGGGCAAAGTCACCAAAGAACAGGCTGAAAAAGCTGTGGAAAGTGCTCGAAACGTGCCTAATGTGCTACGAGTGGTACGTGCCTTTGAGTACTACAGCATTGTGACTGATGACAGTGATGACGGTGAATTCAAAGTGAACAAGCAAGCTTAAAGGGCTTTTTAGAGAAAGACTCAAAAAATTCTTGTTTAAAATTAAAAGAACTGTGATCGCTACTTGATACGCTTCAAACCAGGTTTACCCCGCTTGAAGGGAGGTTTAGGAGAAGATGGTGGTTTCGACTGATTTTCTAAGCTCTCCGGCGGCGCTGAAGACACGGTAACAGCTGGCACATCTTCTTCATCATGCTCACTGAACAGCATGCCTCGCCCACTTTCACAAGAATAAATAGCCAATACAGCACGTGGTGGTATGTGCACCTGCATGATGTGCCCATCAAAATTTGCTGTAAACACAATACGATCGTTTTCTAAATGTAGACCTCGGCAAGCCTCAGGGGATATGTTAAAAACAATTTTACCTTCTTGAACATACTGACGTGGAATACTGACATCGGGATAATCAGCATTGACCACAAGCATGGGGATCATTTCATTGTCAATAATCCACTCATACAAAGAGCGAATGAGATAAGGTCGGCTGGATACCATACTTGTCATCAGGCCACTCGTAATTCTCGTTCCACTTCAGTTAAACTCATTTGAAACGAATCACGTTGTGAAATACGTTCCAGATAGTCCATAATAGGCTGAGCATGCGCTGGTAACTCGATACCTAATTGAGGCAAACGCCACAATAAAGGTGCTAAACTACAATCCACTAGAGTGAATTCATCACTTAAGAAAAAAGATTTGTTTGAAAATACAGGCAACACACTTAACAAGCTGTCCAACAGCTGTTGGCGAGCATTTTGTACAATCATGTCAGATTCATTGCGCACAATAATACGCATCAAACTGTACCAGTCATTTTCTACACGATGCAAAAGCTTCCGACTGTTAGCTCGCGTAACAGGGTACACTGGCAGCAAAGGAGGATGAGGGAAGCGTTCATCCAAGTATTCCATGATAATGGGAGCATGGTAAAGCACCAATTCTCTATCAACCAAAGTAGGCAGCGTCTGGTAAGGATTGATGTCGATCAAATCCTGGGGCAATTGCTTGCTATCGATGGTTTGAATATTAACGTTCACACCTTTTTCAGCTAAAACAATGCGAACTTGATGGCTATAAGGATCCTGTTCATCAGAGTACAAGACCATCACCGTACGTTTTGCAACCAAAGCCATAAAATCTCCTATACTACAATTTCTCGCTTAAGAACGATAAATTACCTGAATATACAAACATTATACCACAAAAATAAGCTTATCGATCGCAAACATACTTTACAGTTGCTATATTTCTTTCCAATATAACCGCTTAATCGCGTACAACAAGGGCAATAAGAGCAGTAAAAACAAAATCACAAAAGGCCCAAGCTGCAAGCGCTCTGCTTTAGCAGGCTCTGCCACCAAGTTAAGAAAATTCACAATATCCCTAACTGCAAGATCAAATTGATGCTCACTCATCTGGCCTTGATAGCCCTGCCTTAAATACTTAACGTGCCCTTGAGGATCCTTAACCGCTACCTGTTCACCTTGCAAAGACAACAATACGTTAGGCATGCCCACATCAGGAAACACAGCGTTATTAACGCCCCATGGGCGTTCACTATCTTGATAAAAGCTTTTAAGGTAAGTATATACCCAATCTACACCTCGAACACGAGTTACCAAGGTTAAATCAGGAGGCTCAATACCAAACCAATTGCGCGCATCTTCTGGCGATAACGACGATACAATAGGCTCGTTTAAGGCCGCATCAACAAAGATAAGGCTTTTACTAAAAAGATCTTTATCAATTTGCGCATTTTCATCCATCACACCTATGTACTTAGCCACACTGCCATAGCGCGTGTACTTCAAGGAGTGGCAGCTGCTACAATAATTCATATAGTACTTAGCACCGCGCTGCAAAGATGGTTTATCTGCACTGTCTGTTACCATGGTTGTTAAAGGATAGTGAACGCCGCCACCTGCTTGTAAAGCAGCAAACCCAAATAAGATCCCAAACACTGACGCAGATAAAAAATATCTCATGTCAGGCGCTCCGGCAGCGGCTTGGTGCGCTCAAAACGTGTGTAAATGGGCATGCTGATGAAGAATAGGAAATAGTAGCCAGTGCAAATCTGAGCCAGCCATTGGCGTATGGGCGTTACTTCAACCGTGCCCAAATAACCTAAAATAAAAAAGCATATTACAAAACCTGCCAACATCACTTTCGACCAAACACCGCGGTAACGCATAGAACGCACAGGGCTCCTATCGAGCCAGGGCAGCACAAATAAAAAGGCGATGCTCGCGCCCATGGCTATCACACCCATCAGTTTATCTGGGATAGCGCGCAAAATCGTGTAAAAAGGCGTCATATACCACACAGGAGCGATATGCTCCGGGGTGGTCATCGGATCAGCTGGTGAGAAATTAGCATGCTCTAAAAAGTATCCACCCATCTCCGGCATATAAAATACCACAATAAAAAATACCAGCAAAAATACAGAAATTCCAAACAAGTCCTTTACTGTATAGTAGGGATGAAATGGCACACCATCCACAGGACGCCCCTGGCTATCACAATTTTTTTTAATCTCAATACCATCAGGATTGTTTGAGCCAACTTTATGTAATGCCACAATGTGTAAGAACACCAGGCCTAAAATTAAGATAGGGATCCCCACCACATGCAGCGCAAAAAAACGATGCAATGTTGCATCAGCTACATTGTAATCACCACGTATCCACAAAGCCAAACCATCACCAATGTAAGGAATGGCCCCAAAAAGCGAAGTAATGACCTGAGCACCCCAAAAAGACATTTGCCCCCAAGGCAACAAATACCCAAAAAAAGCTTCAGCCATCAAACAAAGATAAATAGCCATACCCAAAAGCCAAATCAATTCACGTGGGTATTTATGCGAACCGTACAACATCGAGCGAAACATATGTAAATACACTACAATGAAAAAAGCTGAGGCACCTGTCGAATGCATATAACGAATCAACCAGCCATAATGAACATCGCGCATGATGTACTCAACTGAAGCAAAAGCTTCTGCAGCACTTGGCGTATAAAACATGGTAAGCCACAAACCTGTCAACAGTTGATTGACTAAGACGACCAAAGATAAAGCACCAAAGAAATACCATATATTGAAATTTTTTGGGGCATAGTACTCTGAAAAATGCTCACGCCAGACTTTGGTTACAGGCAAGCGCTCATCTACCCACATCAAGCTTCGTTGCGCTATGTTTTTCATGAAAGACTCCATCTAAAGAGTACCAGAAGGGTTTTCGCCAATCACTAAAACTTTGCCATCAGCACGGTAATGATAAGGGGGAACCTCCAAATTAACAGGAGCAGGCACACCATGGAACACCCTGCCAGCCATATCAAATTTCGAACCATGACACGGGCAATAAAAACCACCAGGCCAATTATCACCAAGCTCACCACCTATCTCAGGACGATATTTAGGCGAACAACCCAAATGCGTACAGATAGCAATCAGCACCAATATTTCAGGCACCAGAGACCTATGGATATTTTGTGCATATTGAGGCTGCTGGGCTTCTACTTTGGACTTAGGATCGCGCAGCACATCATCAGATAATTGGTTAAGCTTGTCCAAAACAGTTTTAGGCCGACGCACCACAAAAACTGGCTTGCCTCGCCATGGCATGATGATTTGTTGCCCATCAGTTAGCTGGGTGATATCACATTCGACTGGAGCACCCGCATCCTGAGCACGGGAGCTTGGTAACCATGAACTGATGAAAGGAATGGTTGCAGCAGCTAAGCCACAGCCACCAACAACTGAAGCGCTGTTTACTAAAAACTGTCGACGTCCTTTATCTATACCGTCCTGGCTCATGTGCTACCTAAAACTGAACAAATCCATCTGAACTGGGATAAAATCTTTATATCCCAGCACCTTGCAAACCTTCCGCACGCTTGAAAAAACAAGCCATAAAATATTAAATATCTTACTAGACAGAGAGCTTTATTAACGTTTTGAGTATTGTACACTCTTACGCGCTTTACGTCGGCCTACTTTCTTACGCTCAACCACACGAGGGTCGCGAGTAACAAAGCCTGCTTTACGCAATGCTTGACGATAAGTAGTTGTTGTATCAGCAGCATCTGAGACCGCAACAACGCCATCCTCATCAAAAGCCATCAATGCCCGAGTAATCCCATGGCGAATAGCTCCAGCTTGTCCTGAACTACCACCACCTTTCACTGTGACATAAACATCAAATTTCTCTAAATCATCCACAAGCAACAGCGGCTGCTGCACAACCATACGAGCTGTTTCGCGCCCAAAATAACGCTCCAAAGTGTGTCCATTGATGCTCATTTGACCAGATCCGCGCTTCATAAAAACACGTGCTGTGGACGTCTTACGTCGTCCTGTACCATAAAAAACTTGTGCTTGAGTCATTCTGAAGCCTCTTGTTCAGGTTTATCTTGACCAACTAGAAACCACTGGGTTGGCTTCTGCGCTGTGTGTGGATGCTCAACACCAGTATAAACTTTAAGCTTAGACAACATGGCTCTCCCCAGAGGATTGCGGGGCATCATGCGTTTAACTGCAAGCTTAATAACTTTGGTAGCATCTTTTTGCATTAAATCTTCATAACCTATGAACTTAATACCACCTGGGTAACCTGTATGACGGTAATAGCGCTTCTGGCTTGCCTTATTGCCTGTAACGCGAACTTTACTGGCATTGAGCACCACCACACCATCACCCATGTCAGCATGAGGTGTGTAGGTAGGTTTGTGCTTACCACGCAAAACTGCGGCAACTTGCGAAGCTAACCGCCCTAAGGATTGATCAGTGGCATCTACGATGCGCCAATCAGGATTAATATCTTGTGCTTTCGGTGCGTATGTTTTCATAGTCTCTAATAGTCACTTACCAAATCTGAACCATTCTATCCAATTCAGAGGCTTAACACAAGATACAATTTGCTAACAAACCATATGTCTTGATTAACCCACAAAACCATGGGAAAGCTCACATATCAAGCACGTGAAGGAAGAGAATTTTGCTCATATTTAAATCAATACTTTATAAAAACTTAACAACTCACAGCCAACTGTATTCAAGTTGACTTGAGCTGATCAGCCGTACTAGGCTGCGCCTAGCTTGTCATTTGTGTCTGCATGTGCTGCTTAAAGTAGCAACGTTCTCTTATTTGTGTACGCCAGCGTTTAGTTATTTAAGTCGGGCGTCACTAAAGCTTGCTGGCTATCAGCATTGTAATCTGGGAAAGCACAGCGCTGCAATCGAGTTGATGTCATCTTGTGAACCTGAAAACTCACGAGTCCGTGAAAGCAATTTTACCAACTTCCATGGGCCAAAGTTGGTAAGCATAGCCACATCATCCGCTCTCCCGGAGGACAACGCTATAAGAGCTCTATCCAAAAGGATCAACACCCGAAGCTCCTATCATGTCCAAAGCACCCGAGGATAAGCCCTTGATATCCATGAACTTGACGCAACAAGCCTGTTAATATGCGCTCAGAGGAGCCTGCTGTTTGGATAGCATCGATGCTTGTATAAACCACATGAGCAGAGAGGATACCTCCAGCAGATGGCGCTAATGTACGAAAAAGTGCCGCATCTTGTAGGAGCCTCTCGGCATCGTAGGAATCTACGGGCTGCCTGTGGTGCAAATCTCCGATACCTTTTTGTCCGTGCCCCAAATAATGCTTTAGCGTAGCTGACATGCCTGCTGTGTTCATCCTTCGATGTAAGCATTCAACAGCATCAGGATTATTATGAAAAGCCCGCTTAAGACCAGAGATCACCGGACTACCCTTATCCAAATCACACACAAGTCCATAGCTGTTGTGCCATCAAAAATCCCGAACAAAAAGCTATGAGCTCAGCCAATTTTGGATCATGCTCAAAAAGCTGGCCTATTTCAGCAAGAGAAGGAAGCGCGCTAAAACCATCTCAGAATCTTTAGTACACAACCTCCTGCATGAGCAACCGTAATGATTGCCTGACCTAATCCAGCTTGTCTTCTCAGCTCGCGAATGCCACGAATAAGTTGCAACAGTTGTTCTTTATCACAGAAGTTTCTTGTGAACAAAATGATACCTGCTACGCTGTGGCTTTGGATCAGCTTTTTTTCAAGATCTATATAGTAAACTCGAAACGCTAGAGGGCTATCCCAATCGGAACCCAATTTCTCCATCAGCTTTAACTCAAAATCAGTATGGTCACCCAAATGTGGGACAAGCGACGTACCCACAAGACCCATCATAATGGGGCCTGTAAGTTCAAGAACAACAGTCACTTTCTTCTTTTTTTGCCTCAGTGATTACATCGATATCCCTGACAGGCATTTGTGTCATTTTGTGTTGTAAAAGCGTTAACTTGTCAGGCGATTGTCCCAGTCGCCAGCTTGAACGTGCGCCGATGAAGTAATTATTTTTCCTTATATTATCACGGCTGTATTCGCCTTCTAATATGAGATCACGATTAACGCAATAATCAGCCGGCAATCTTAGGCCATACATAGTTGGCGTGCCATCGCCTTGAAATTGGTAGTAGCCAGCAAAAACGATAAAATTAGAATGAAACAAACCATGCCCTACTTCTAAATTAAAGCCACCTTGCACCAACTCGGTACGTCACTGAGTGCGTTGCACAACAGCCATGCCACACCAAAAATCTCATGAACATCTGTAGATAAGGTCGAACCAACATCATATTATTTTTCCCTGGAATATACATTCCCACGAAATTCAAAAATTACTTTTAAATATTCTACTGCTAGCGTCAAAAGTGATACCAATTGACCATTAGTTGTTTACCTCAAGTCATAATATCCATAGCCACCTAAAATAAATTCATCAATTAATCTACGGTAGAAAAAACTTAGATTGGATACTACGACACGACGGCTATCTACGATAGTGATGATGCAGCCAAATAAAAGTTTGTCATCTTTCTGCCACAAAGGCATCAGAAGGCTCAGCCTTGCAACATGACGATGATTACCTTTTTTGAGCACAGCATCCTATTTAGATGATATAGGTTATTTGATAACACTGAGCTGGATAATAATACTAAAAATGGCTATATAAATTTCTTAAGCATATGTCAAACCGCATGGTTTTTCGTGCCTGAATGCACTCTACTAGCATAACTTGTTTTTTAACAAAAAAATCATATTTCATCATGAAAATATCATAATCTACATATAGCCACCACTATTCTCATTTAATTGATTTGCCTCAGCACCACATTTAAAACTGATCAGATCTAGCGTAATTTTTTTTCTGAAGGGAACTCCATACTGCATCCAAATGCAGACCCATATCAATTCTCACACACTGAATTTTAGTTGGCTATTTTATTTCACGAAAACAATTTTTTGCAGGCTAAGCTTGGGTGGTATGCATTGCTTGCCACATCTCTCAATAGCCTGTCACAGATAAGTTGTTACTCAGGAAAAGAGCTATCTGTGGACCTGTCTTTAGACCAGCTCAAAAAGGCATACATTGAACATTCAAGCCAGTGCTCACCTGCCGATTTTATGGCAATCTCACCACTGCTTTGACAGCTTACTCCTTACAAACTAAAAAAACCTTCTACACATATGAATACCGTGCATTAAAGCCCTTAAACCGAGCCACGCTAAACAGCTTTGGCTTGGCCATAAGTATTCGAAAAGATCTCCAATCATTAAGAAAGCTTGGCTCAAGTCTCACATAATTTGTACAAAAACAGGTGGCTACCCTAAGAAATTAGGTTATTTTTGAATTTTTTGTAAAAAAGAACGATATTTCACGTGAAAATACTAGCAAATAGCTTATTTTTGTTATATATGTATAGTGTTTTGTAATATAACCCTTTATAAGGAGACTGTTCATGGCTGCAAAAAGAAAAGCAACCACTAAAGCTACTACGGCCAAGCGAGCCACAAAAACTATAGCTGTTAAACGTAAACCTGTTGCAAAAGCTGCACCAGCCAAACGCTTGCCTGCTGTAAAAGATGCTTTCAGCAAATCTCAGCTACAAACTGAGATCTCTGAAGCGACTGAGCTAAGCAAAAAGCAAGTGGCCAGTGTTTTAGAAGAATTAGCTGGTATCTTAGAGCGTCACGTGAAAGCTCGTGCGGTAGGTGAATTCACACTTCCAGGCCTTATGAAGGTACGTGTGGTACGTAAGCCTGCCACCAAAGCACGCAAAGGTATCAATCCTTTCACTGGCGAAGAAACAGTTTTCAAAGCCAAGCCCGCTCGTAATGTAGTTAAAATTAAGCCATTGAAAAAATTAAAAGATATGGTTGCATAAAGATTCTTACGATCGTTACCCAGAGCAGTTAGTCTGCTCTGGGGTATTTTCTTGCCACCGATACATCACCTGCCACTTCGCCTGACAGCCTCCACAGCTCTGAGCACAGCTAGAACAATCTTCAATGGATTGCACGAAACCTTTACGCACCCAATACTGTATCATATGTGCCACCACATGCGGCTCAATCTGCAAATGCTGAGAGATCTCCAATTGAGTCACCAGCCCTTTGGCTAATATATACTGCCCTACTTTCATTAAACGCATCAGCCAACCCCTATGACCGTGCCAATCAAGGGGCGCCTCAAAAAAACGCGCTCCATAGCCAACCAGAATAAAATTACTGTACACGACAAAGCGCTCACCCAGACTAAAGCATGCCAGGGATGCGAGCCAAAAGTTGCCAGTTGCCAATAGGCCACAGCAATGGTGTAAGCTAACAGCAGTGACCACGCTAGCGATATCCACATCCAAGTATAGTTCAACTCACGAGCTATTACTGCCATGGTTGATACACAGGGCATATATAAAGCAATAAAAATCACATAACTCACAGCTGACGAAGTGGTGGTAAAACCTTGATTCAAACCATTCGTGATGCCATAGCTTGCTTGTGAGAATACATCTGTGTGTTGCCACGGTAACAGCAAGTAACCCGGTAAATGCATCACACCATCGAGTAAGCTTTGCCATGCATCCCAGGAAACGCTCATCAAGGTGTTCGATCCTTGCAAAATTACTTCACCTACTTGACTGCTATAAAGTGTATTTAAAGTGCCAATCACCACTTCCTTGGCAAGCATACCGGTGAACAAAGCCATCACTGCAGGCCAATTGTGAATCTCAATTCCCATGGGGCTGAACATAGCCATCACAAAATTAGGCAAAGGTGATAAGCCACCATGTTGTAGCAACAAATAGCTGACCAGCGCCAGCAACATACTTGCAGGAATCACCAACTTACCAGCACGCCATAAAAATTGTAACAATCGTTGCATGCTTTGGCGCCACAGCCAACGCCACTGTGGCCACTGATAAGCTGTCAGTTCTTGGAGCAAAACATTATGCTCACAGGCCAATCCCTTCATTTGCAGCAACCAAGCCGTCAAGATAGCACAAGCCATGCCAAGCAAATACAGCATAAAAATTACCAAATGGCCTGTTTTTGGAAAAAAGGTTGCTGCAAAAACAGCGTAAACAGTCAGACGTGCACTACACGACATAAAAGGACTCATTAAAATAGTCACCATACGCGCCCCTTCACTGGGTAGTGCACGTGTAGCCATCACCGCAGGTACATTACAGCCAAACCCTAAAATTAAAGGGATCACAGCTTGTCCTGGTAAATTCAAAGATTGCATCATACGATCAACCACAAAAGCTGCGCGAGTCATATAACCACTTTGTTCCAAAAGCGCTAATCCTGCGAACATGATACCTACCACGGGTATAAAACCAAGCATAGTTACCACGCCTACACCTACGCCTTGGGCCAAAAGTGCGACCAACCACCCAGGGGCCGATACACTTTGCAACCATTGCCCCCATGTTTGCACCAACAAGGTTTCTGCGATATGGGTCACCGCTCCTTCCAACAAGCCTCCGACAGCAATTGTGCAGAAAAAAAGCAAGTACATCAGCAGAAAAAATACCGGAAGCCCCAACCAACGATGCAGCACCACAGAATCGATACGCTTGCTCCACGTCGTTGTTTGAGAAACATCTGAGGTTAAGGTCATCTTAGCCAAAGTATGCGCCTGATCAAACCGACAACCAGCCAGCACCACATCAAGAGGAGCTGCCAATTGTTGGCTCAACACAGGCTCTCTGCTTTGCCAAAAAGTAACCGCTTCCGCTGGCCACTTTGCCAATGCTCGCACATCACCTTCAAGCCCCCACAACATGCTGGACCATGGTATAGGAGCTTTGATGAGCTTTCGTAAATCCTGTAAAGTCTGGCTTAAGGCATCAGGCCATGCAAATAATTGACTAGTGCTCGGTAGTTTCTTAGCTTGATGAAGCAGCAGAGCCTGCAGAAGCTCTTTATCTTGGTGATGATTGTCCCAGCACAATACAGGGCAATCTAATTTTTCGGCAAGCAAATCTGGACGGCAATCCTTACTGTTTTCCAACAAAACCACCATAGGCAAATTTGCTTCTCGAAGTTGCAGCGTCAGATAAAGACTACGCTCAAGCACGCGAGCATCCACCACATTGATAACAGCATCAACAGATTCGTTGGCTAAAAAATTCAAAGTGACTTCTGCATCAATTGATGATCGGCCACCATCATGGAGCAACGAATAAACGCCTGGACAATCAATAAGCTGGATTTTTTGGGATGGACACAACCAATAACCTTGCGCTAATTCTACAGTCACCCCTGACCAATTACCGGTAGCCTGCTTACCGCTGGTGAGCTGATTAAACAGCGTCGTTTTACCGCTGTTGGGGTTACCAACAAGTGCCACTCGCAACTCGGTCATGGCACCACCTGAAGATCTAAAAGCTCTATTTCACTGCGGCGTAGCACCACGCGTGTACCGCGCACATCAATTTCCATAGGATCTCCTAACGGGGCTTGACGTTTCACTTGGAATACAGTGCCTGGTGTCATGCCCATCTGTAAGAAACGTTGTCGAATGGGCTTCAGAGCATCGATGTTGACGATCTTCATCTTCTGACCCACCAAGCAACATTTTTTATTCACAGTATTTTTTATACTCATGTGTTGGCTCTTGCTAAGTATGCAGCTACAAACTACCGACCCTATGATTATCTACAAAGTATGGTAATTTTGTCAAGGTAATTGAGAATCATTCTCATGTGGAAGGGCAAAGCTCCCTTTGTTTAATCAATTATTTGTTATAATGCAGCTGCTTTGGTCAAATTTCATCCAATGAATATGCTTCATCGAGCACTGTGCCGCAGTTGCATACATTCACAACCTCAAGGCCTTTGCCTCATCGTTTAGCCTTTTGGGTAAGATCAAAAAAATGCTATGAATATTAAGGTATAGTTGACAAACTAAGCATGGATATTTGTGCAAACAATCAACTTTATTGCAAAATCTATGAGCATAGCAACTCTGAAAATAGGCTGACTTATTTAGGCGATCTATGTTCTATGTCTGTTTGGAAAAATGGGTCCGGCCAACTTCTTTTAAGGCACACATCAGAATATGTAGACAACAAAGCGTTAGAACATCCTCAAATTAAACTGCCTGTGTGAACTACTCACCGATAAATCGGCAAGCTTACCGCACGAGGCTTCCCAGTTACACTTGTCAGCTGTTCTGTTCTATTTTGACATCTCACGCCCAGAAGCACATTTGACGGTTATCTTGCGTGTCTTACTCTTAGCCCTCGTCCTGTGTCATCACGTGAGGTTAACACCCCACGTTTTGACAACACCGTGCCAGTGTCTAAAACTAACTTGATTACTTTTTTGTATCACCTTCGCCGTATTGTGGTCGGCATTGTCCCTATAACCACAGCCTGACACATAAATTGGCTTTATGACAGTCGGTTGCTGGAATGCGTGTGTCCGCAATCAACGACAACCAGCTTCAGAAAAACAAGCCAAGCATTCTAAACGGCTTAGAAAAATCTAATACCGCAGCATGCTTAACCCGCCTTTAAAAGATGGGGCTGTGCAAGCAATTCATTCAAAACCAAACTCAAAAATAGTGAACTTTTGCCAAGCTTGGCATCAAGAAAAATTTATAAGATATTGGAAACAGCAACCTACTCAATTATTTTTACGACAGCTGAGTACGATGAGCTGTATGTACATAATCAGAGGTGGACATTTCTTGCAGCCTACTCTGAGTTCTGGCAAATGCAAATTGGTATTTATCAGGCACTTTCATGCTGTCAATCATGACTTCTGAAGAAAATATCAAAGTCACTCTGTGATCGTACAATACATCAATTAAGTGGATAAAATGTGTAATCTGTTGCGATGAAGCACTTAACAATTGTGGTACGGCACTGACAATAACGGTATTAAAACAACGCGCGATCTCCAAGTAATCTGTTTGGGCACGAGGAACATGGCACAATACATTAAAGTCAAACCAAACCACATCACTCGCATACGCTCGAGTAGCAATATCACGTCCTTCTATACGAAGCACACCTTGCTTACATATGCCATGATGTGCCAGTTGATCAAATGCCTTATTCAATATCTTATCACTGTTCTTATTCAAAGGTGCTATACACATGCCACCAAGACCTGTTGAATGCAGTCTATAGTCTGTATCACCACTCACATGTATGACAGTTAAGTGGCGCTTAAGAAGCTCAATGGCTGGCAAAAATCGTGCTCGATGCAAACCGTTTTCATACAAGCCATCAGGGGCTATGTTGGATGTCAGCACCACCGTAATACCTTGAGCAAACAATGCATCAAATAATCTCTCTAAAAGCATGGCATCGGCAATATCATGTACCATCAATTCATCAAAGCAAATTACAAGTGTTTGCCTACGAATTTGTCGCGCTAAATAAATTAACGGATTACTCCGTCCTGCATGAGCACGCAAACCAAGGTGAATTTCGCGCATAAATGCATGAAAATGCCAGCGCTTTTTATCATTAAGAGGTAATGCATGGAAAAAACTGTCCATTAAATAAGTTTTACCAACTCCCACACCACCCCAAAGATACACACCTTTAACTGGTTTTTGTGACAAACCTAAAGCCCGTTGGATTGTGCTCGCATACCAACGCCAACCAGCATGGCTTGCCACCAATCCATCGGAGGTAGCCTGAAGCCTCAATAATGCATCTTGCTGATCTTGATCGGCTTGAATAGCGCCTTGGCTCGCTGCTTGCTGATAATCATCCAGCAAACTCATACACTATCCTGGGGAGTATCGCATGTTAACAGCTCTGTAATGTGAGCACGAAGTGGCAGTAATTTCCCATGAAAAAAATGACTGGACTCTGTTATCACCAAATAGCTGTCCTGCATCCCCAGATCATGAACCCATTGACTCACTTCAGAAAAAGGCACCACCTCATCATCAGTCCCCATCACAACAGACCATGGGCAATCAGGAGGTGGTTTTGAAAATTCAAAATGATTCACCGGCGGAGCAACACAAATTAATTGAGCAACTGAGCACACGCAGGCTGCCTGATAAGCCACAAAAGAACCGAAAGAGAAGCCGCTTAAAACCAGTGTTTGTGGGCAATAGTGCTGTTGCACCCAGTCCATCACTTTTAGTAAATCAGCGGTCTCACCATGCCCATGGTCAAAAACACCTGTACTTTGCCCTACCCCTCGAAAATTAAAACGCACCACGCCAAAGCCCACACCCAAAGCAGCACGACCTATGGTCGTCACTACTTTATTGTCCATGCTTCCTCCATATACAGGATGTGGGTGACATACGATGATAATTTTTGAGGGCACAGTCGTCGCCTCCATGCTAATAACGATTTCAATAGCGCCGGCGCCACCTGCGAGCAACTCTGCATTATGTATCATTTTTATCCTTCGTTAGCTACGTTGCGCGTAGCATGAGCTTTTGCTAACCTAGCTCACCTTGCGTGCGTCTTACTGTTGATTATATATGACAAATCAAGCTTTATCTGTAAGAAATCTAGTCAAAACTTACGCCAATGGCGTCGAAGCTGTCAAAGGTATTGATTTTGAGGTTGCGCCAGGCCAAGCTTTTGCCCTCATTGGGGCCAATGGCGCAGGTAAATCCACCACCATTGGCATGATCACCACATTAATTCAGATCACTGCAGGTGTAATACATATTTTTGATCATGATCTCGCAATAGAACCCGAAAAAGCCAAAGCGCAAGTAGGTGTGGTGCCACAAGAGCCCAACTTCAGCGTCTTTGAAACCTTATTGCAAAATCTGATCAAGCAAGCAGGCTTTTATGGTGTCACTTACACCACAGCCTGTACCCGCGCTGAGTATTACCTTAAGAAACTTGATCTCTGGACAAAGCGCAACAACATGATCAGAGAGCTTTCGGGCGGTATGAAGCGGCGATTAATGCTGGCGCGCGCGCTAATGCACCAACCCAAGTTCTTGATCCTGGACGAGCCCACAGCTGGCATCGATACCGAAATGCGCCAGTTCACCTTGGATTTCATCGAAGAGCTTAAAAAAAGTGGCACCACCATCTTGCTAACCACCCACTACCTCGAAGAAGCTGAGAGACTCTGTGATAACGTAGCCATCATTCATCAAGGCAACATCGTTGAACAAGGCTCGATGCAAGATCTTCTAAAGCAACTCAAACAGGAAACCATTGTACTGTATCTGAAGGAAGCAATGACAAATACAAGCGCTCTCAATGGCTTCCAATATCAACAACTGGCACCGGATAGAGTTGAAGTTGAGCTTAATATGCAGCAATCAATGAATGCCTTATTTGAGCAATTAAATCATCACAAAATAACTGTCACAGGCATCAAAAATAAAGCTAATCGCCTGGAGACTTTATTTTTGAATACCATCACTGAACAAAAGGCCTCCCATGTATAAAACTTACTGTATAGGGTTTTGCACCCTTCTGCATGCTGAAATAAGACGTATTTTTAGGATCTGGACACAAGCATTTATCCCTTCAGTCATCAGCACCTTACTTTATTTTGTTATTTTTGGTGAAGTGATGGGCGCCCGCATTGGCGCTATTCATGGCATACCTTATGTGGCTTTTATAGCCCCTGGCCTAGTTATCATGAACGTCATCACCAACGCTTACAGCAATGTGGCTTCGTCCTTTTTTATCATGCGCTTTCAACACTCTATCGAAGAAATTCTTGTTTCTCCTCTACCTTTAATGCTGATGATGGCAGCTTACGTCCTAGCTGGTATCACCCGCGCTTTCATTACAGGAGGACTCGTCCTTTTAATCAGTTGCTACTTTACAACATTTAGCATCGCTTACCCATGGATCGTTTTGATAACAGCACTGTTAACAGCCAGTTTGTTTTCTCTGGCAGGCTTTACCAATGCTTTATTTGCAAGAAATTTTGATGACACAATGACCATCAGCACATTTATTTTAACCCCAATGACTTATCTTGGTGGTATTTTTTATTCAATATCCTTCCTTCCTGAAATCTGGCAATATTTATCTTCCTATAATCCAGTTTTTCATATGGTGAATCTCATGCGCTATGGCTTTCTTGGCATAAGTGATATAGCCATTGCACCAGGGCTATGGTTGCTAATTATCGCCAACATTACACTTTGTCTTTTTAATTGGAATATGCTGAAAAAAGGTAAAAAAATTAGAGAATAGGGAAAATCACTGTTTTCTTCTCCCTGAAATATTTTTTACATCACTTCGCAAAATGTGAATATTAAGGCAATACTAAATTGAAAGTTAAAGTTAATAATCCTTCATCATACGGGTTATAAAAGAGTTTTCTTACACATTAACTCACGCAACGCTCAATTTTCTCTGACATTGAGCCGTAAGACATCCGTATAGAAACCGCATGACACGCACTGAATTGTGTGCACTTTGCTTTATAGAAATCCTCTGCCACAAAAAGCAATATTGCTACGAACCTTCCAAAACAGCTTTGCCAGAGAAATTATCATCTTTTGGAGCATCAGATTTTTTTTTAGTCTCATACAACGCTATCATTAGTGTACTTGGAATGATGATAGCAGCGCCAATGATGACATAACTTCCTGGGATCTCGCCAAATAGAAGATAACCAAACACAGTAGCAAAGATAAGCTCTAAGTAGCGATAAGGCGCCAGAGCCGAAACCTGAGTAGCAGCAAAGGCTTTTAGCAAACAAAATAAAATTAAATTGCCACCCATGCCTAATAAAAATAAAAACATGAATTCCTGTAAGTTAGGCGTTTGCCATACTTGCCAAGCAGGGATAGCCCCTGCAAGGCTTGTGCCAAAAGCAAAGTAAAACAGCATAGCTAACACACTTTCATGCTTAACCATTTTCTTATTAAGGATGTCGCTTATTGCAAACAAAATAGCTGCCATAATTAAGATCATGGCGCCTGCATTGAATGAGCTTTGCCATAAAACCTGCTCTCCACCATCTTGAGGTATAACAATAACCAGTATACCGATAAAACCCGCTAAAGTAGCTGTTGTGCGCGCCCAGCCCACAGGTTCTCCCAGCAAAAGATAAGCCATAGGCAACACAAAAATAGGCACCGTCAATGCCAAAGTTGCCACCACTGACAAAGGCGCCATGGTCACACCGTAGCACCAACAACTGACGGCACCAAACCCCAGCAGGGCTCGCAAAACATGCAGCCCTGGAAGAGCTGTTTTAAAAGCTGACTTGCCTTGATACAGCATGATAGGCAACAATACTATGGCAGCAAAAAAGAATCGGAAAAAAGCAATTTCCATGCCATCTAGTCGACTACCAAGAAGCCTCATTAAAATATCGTTCATATTGCTTAAAAGGCTAACCAACATAATCCAGAATACGCCTTGAGCATAACCGGGAGAATGAAACCAATTCAGCATAGCTTGTTACCTCTTTAAATAATGCAACAAATGACATTCATAAAATTTTAGAACGGAATGTCATCTTCTAAAGGCTCTGCAACTGGCGCCGCTGCTTGAGATGTTGCCGATTGCTCAAACGATTGCGTAGAACCTGCTCCCGAGCTTTGACGGCTGTCCAGCATCTGTAATTCATTACCTACAATTTCTGTGGTATAACGCTCTTGACCACTTTTATCTTGCCATTTGCGAGTCCGTAAATTACCCTCAATGTAAACTTTTGAGCCTTTACGAAGATATTCACCAGCAATCTCACCTAAGCGATTAAACAACACCACGCGATGCCATTCTGTCCGCTCTTGCTGTTCACCAGTTTGTTTGTCTTTCCAGACATCTGAGGTTGCTATGGAGATGTTAGCTACGGCGTTGCCATTAGGTGTATACCGAACTTCAGGATCGTTGCCTAAATTCCCTACCAAAATTACTTTGTTAATACCTCGTGCCATATCCACCTCTCATCAATTTGTCGATCACTTCTGGATCCATTAGGCGCTTATCTTGCGCTTTAAAACAACTCAACGCGCAATCTTATCACAGTGGCTGTGCTTTAGCACGCATCTCGCAGCGAGCATAGTTTGCCTTCAAAAAATATCATCAATAGACAAAAAAACCACCACGTAAGCGACATAATTGCACACCCGGCAGCTACGCCAGGCAAGGCATTAGTTTGGAACCAAAAAGCACCTAAAACGCCCCCCAACCCCATGCCTAAAAATTGAGCACTGCTGTATAGCCCCATGCCCGCGCCTCGTTGATTGCTCACTATGATACGGCTGACATAGGCAGGCAACATGGCTTCAAAAGCATTAAATGCTGCCATAATGCCCCAAAGACTCAACCACATGGCTGTTGCGCTGACTGCAAAAGTAAGGGTTGCCAGCGATGCCCATGACAGTAAGCCTACAGTCATCAATACCCGCCAATGCCCCTCCGAACGATCAAACCATCGCCCCAGAACAAATGCTATAGGAAAGGTCCCTATCAGCAAAGCTAGGTAGTAAGGCCATTGCGAGTGGATGGCAATGGCGTAGCTGTCCTGTAACCATTGTGGTAACGCGACAAACAAAGCTGCCAGTACCGCGTGCTGTACACACACACCCAAATAGGCTGGCCATAAGCGCGTGTTTGTCAGCAAATGAGCGCATTGCCTCCATGAAAAGCTGCGCTCAGCCACTGGCATAGCAGGCAATGTCCGCCATGCTAGAATAAGACCAAAACATGCAAGTCCAGCAATCATGGCAAACATACCTGAAAGCTCGAATATCCCCAGCAAAACAGGCCCTGACACCATGGCTATCACAAAAGATATCCCTATGCCCACACCCACCACAGCTAAAGCTCGCGCTCGCTGTAGAGGCCTTGTCACATCACATAAAAGAGCCAAGCTAACGCTACCGATCGCACCACTGCCTTGCAGCATACGAGCCATAATTAAGCCTACAATACCGGTAACCCAGATCCCCCACAAGCTGCCCATGATAAGTAAAGTAAAACCCAAAATGATCAAACGCTTTCTGCCCAGATAGTCCGATAGCATGCCAAACGGTAATTGCAAAAGACACTGAGTCAAACCATAGCCCCCAAGTGCTAGACCGATAAGGCTTGGCGTCGCATCAGGCAGCTCACGCGCGCAAATAGCCAGCACGGGTAAAACTAAGAAAACGCCAAATATGCGGATCCACATCAAGGCAGCTACGGTACTTACCATGCGCCACTCAAGTGTGGACAAACTTTCGGTTCTCTGATTTGCCATTGATGGTGAGTCTGTTTTATGATTGCACGATAATTTGCTATTCTAAGCCAGCATACTCATGGACACAATAAAAATTAAAGGTGCTCGCACCCACAATCTTAAGAATATCTCGCTTTCCATACCACGTGACCAATTGGTTGTCATCACGGGGTTATCTGGCTCAGGCAAATCTTCATTGGCTTTTGATACATTGTACGCAGAAGGACAACGGCGTTACGTTGAATCATTATCAGCTTACGCCCGGCAGTTTTTAGCAGTAATGGACAAGCCTGATGTGGATACAATTGAAGGCTTGTCACCTGCCATTTCCATTGAGCAAAAAGCCACAAGCCATAATCCACGCTCTACTGTAGGCACCATCACTGAAATTTATGATTACTTACGGCTATTGTTTGCACGTATTGGTGAGCCTCGCTGCCCAACCCACCAACAAACATTGGATGCTCAGTCTATCAGTGAAATGACTGACCGTATTTTAAGCCTAGATGAAGGCAGTAAAATCATGATTACAGCACCTGTGCTCCAAAACAAAAAAGGCAAGCACGAAGCTTTGTTTGAACAGTTTCGCGCCCAAGGCTGCCTGCGTGTGATCATTAATGGACATATCTATGAACTTGACGACCGCCCCAAACTTAACGAAAAAAAACACAACACTGTGTCTCTGGTCATTGATCGCCTGGTGGTGCGAGGCAGCAATCGAAGTCGTTTAGCTGAATCACTGGAACATGCCACTGCGATGGCTGAAGGCCTGGCGCATGTACACCCTTACGAAACCCCTAACAATACCATATTTAATTTTTCTACCAATTACGCCTGCCAATACTGTGGCTATAATGTTGGCAAACTTGAACCACGGCTTTTTTCCTTTAACAATCCTGTGGGGGCATGCTTTGAATGCAAAGGGCTTGGCACCCATCACTTTTTTGACGAAAACAAAGTGGTGCCTGATCCTCAGTTAACACTGACACAAGGCGCCATCAGTGGCTGGGATAAAAGGCACTTTTTTTATTACAGCATGCTGACAAGTCTAGCTAAGCATTATGGGTTTTCATGTGACAGTGCTTTTTGTGAATTGCCAAAAAAAATACAGAAAATACTGCTGTATGGTAGTGGTGAGGAAGCCGTGGCTTTTCGTTATACCAATCACAAAGGTACCTTTTATGAAAAAACTCACTCATTTGAAGGTGTGATCCCCAACATGCAACGACGCTTTCATGAAACAGAATCTGGTGCTATTCGTGAAGAACTGTCCAAACTTATGGCCATGATGCCTTGTGCTCATTGTGAAGGAGAGCGTTTAACTGAAACAGCACGCCATGTTTATGTCGACGATCATACGCTACCACAACTCACCAGCTGGTCCATCATCAAAACACTGGATTACTTTAAAAATTTAAAATTAGAAGGCTCTAGCGCTAAAATTGCTGATAAAGTGATCAAAGAAATCAAGGCTCGCCTACAATTTCTCGTCAATGTGGGACTTAATTATTTAACATTGAGCCGCTCTGCTGAAACACTTTCAGGTGGCGAAGCACAACGCATTCGTTTAGCTAGTCAAATTGGCTCAGGGCTTGTTGGTGTGATGTACATTTTGGACGAACCATCCATCGGCTTGCATCAGCGAGATAATGAGCGACTACTTAATACACTGAAACATTTAAAAGACCTTGGCAACTCAGTCATTGTGGTTGAGCATGATGAAGAAGCTATACTGTATGCCGATCAAGTCATTGACATTGGACCTGGTGCTGGCGTGCATGGTGGTCGTGTGATTGCCCAAGGCACACCTCAGGATATTGAAAATCATCCACGCTCCCTGACAGGACAATATTTAAGCGGGAAAAAGTCCATCAAGATGTCTGATGCCATGAAGCCTTTTGACGCAAAACGTATTATTGAAATTAAAGATGCTTCACAAAACAATTTAAAATCAGTGGACGCTACTTTTCCAATGGGTTTATTTACCTGCGTCACAGGTGTGTCAGGCTCTGGCAAATCTACTCTGATTAACCATACCTTATATCCTTTACTTCTTAATCATGTGTATGGCAGCGAACACTTGGGTACTTCTGAAACCACTTTAAATTGCACCGATCAAATCAGTAACATCATCAACATCACCCAAAGCCCGATTGGCCGCACCCCACGCTCCAACCCTGCTACTTATACAGGTCTGTTAACTCATGTCCGTGATTTATTTACCAACACACCTGAAGCACGTACCCGTGGTTATAAACCTGGCCGTTTCAGCTTTAACGTCAAAGGCGGTCGCTGTGAATCTTGCCAGGGAGAAGGCTTAATCCGCGTTGAAATGCATTTCCTGCCTGACGTGTATGTGAACTGTGATGTCTGCCATGCTAAACGCTATAACCGTGAGACCCTAGAGATTTTGTACAAAGGCAAAAATATTCACGATGTCCTCAGCATGACAGTAGAAGATGCGCTTGTGTTTTTTTCAGCCATACCCTCCATTAAAAATAAACTAACGACCTTAGGTGAAGTAGGTCTTGGCTATATACGCCTAGGGCAAAGCGCCATCACTTTATCAGGTGGTGAAGCACAGAGAATTAAGCTTGCTAAAGAATTATCCAAACGCGACACCGGCAACACTCTTTACATTTTAGATGAACCTACAACTGGGCTTCATTTTCACGATATCCAACAATTGCTTAACGTGATCCAAAGACTGCGCGATAAAGGCAATACCATTATTGTTATAGAACATAATTTAGATGTGATTAAAACTGCTGACTGGGTCATTGACCTGGGCCCTGAGGGTGGTGATGGCGGCGGCGACATCATTGCAACAGGAACACCTCTGGAAATCAGTAAAAACAAGTTATCTTTTACTGGAAAATTTCTAAAACAGCACTTAGCGCGTGAGGCCAAAAAAGCGGCCTCTATTTGCTAGCTCTTGCCTTTTCTTCTGGCTGTTTTTTTCTTTCTGCACTTACAGGATTTGCCCAATAGAAGCCATCCGAAGCAATAGTCACATGCCAATTTAAGTGGAATCGTTCATTTACTGCTTGTAAGTTTCTGGTATGAATTTTTTCACCTGTTTGTGAAAGTTTAAATTGGATTTGCGGACTGAACTCAGATCCATCATAAACCTCCACTGAATGCAGACTGCCCTTTATTGTCACAGGCAAAGAAATTACATCACACATGGCTCCAGCTCTGCTTAAAACCACCAAAGCATGGTACGAAACTGCATGTCCCTTTGAGTTAACATTATTTACAATATCGAACGTAACGCTTAATGTTTTATTTGCACAAGCATTGATACAAAAAAAAACCACCCCGCTAAGAACATACAATGTACCATGCGATTCATTTTGTTCATATATAAGGCCTGCAAACCAATCTGGGGCTACTTTACCATAAAAAACTGAAAAAACACCATAGCTTTCAAACCGAACAGTTCAAAATTTATTATTTTTGAGTCTAACATTTCTGAATGTATATTAAGAATCAATTGCTCAGCAAAAGCGTCGTCTAGCACTTAGTGCATTTGAGCAAAGCTTGGCACCAATGCTTTAAGCAGTAAGTAGAGTTTATCTTCAGGCAAGCAAGTTATTTCTTCGATAACCTGTAATAATTTTTCTACAGGCTCCTTTTGTAAATCACAGCGTGCATGTGAAATTTTAGCGTGGGATGTAGGGCATTTCTTTTCTTCATCATAAAATAATATTTCTTGAAGCTTTTCACCAGGGCGAAGCCCTGTGTATTCAATGGCAATCTCTTCATGCGCTTTTTTACCGGCTAATTGGATCATCAACTCAGCCAGGTAAGTGATATTCACAGGCTCTCCCATATCCAGCACAAAAATCTCACCTCCATCACCTAAAAACGCTGCCTGTACAATCAACTGTGCAGCTTCCTGAATGGTCATAAAATAACGCTCCATGTCAGGATGGGTCACCGTCATTGGGCCACCAGCTTCTAGTTGACGATGAAATAAAGGCAAAACACTACCTACTGAGCCAAGTACATTCCCAAACCTTACTGTAAAAAAATTTGTGTCGCTACTCTGATCATAATAGCGGCATAAAAGCTCTGCTACACGTTTGGTTGCACCCATGATGCTGCTGGGGTAAACCGCTTTGTCTGTGGATATCAAGATAAATTTCTCAACCCCATGCATAGCTGATAGCTTTGACAGAACATGAGTGCCATACACATTATTTTTCATAGCCGCCCTCACCTGATGCTCTAACATAGGAACATGTTTGTAAGCAGCTGAATGAAACACATCGTGTGGTTTATGTTTGGTAATTATGCGCTGCATAGCCGCATAATCGCTTATATCTGCCAGATAAACAGACACATCCAAGTTAGGCGAAAGACTTTGTAATTCATGCTCTATCCGGTAAAGATTATATTCACTGTGATCAACCAAGCACATAGAATCAGCGCCGCTCTTGAGCAGTTGTCGCACCAATTCTGAACCAATTGAACCCCCTGCTCCTGTGATAAGCACGCGACGCTTGTTAAGCACATACTCATCAGGCAAACTCATGGATACTTGAGCTCTACATAGCAAATCTTCTATAGCTACCTGCCGAAGCGCCTGTATGCTGACACGACCTTGCGCTAAATCATGAAGATTAGGTAGTGTGTGAAAAGGCACCCCTGTTTGCTCACACCGAGAAACAATGCGACGCATATCATGATGGCTGGCTTTGGGCACTGCTATCATAATCAAATGAATAGCATATTTTTTAACCAAAAAGGGGATATCGTCTACTGAGCCATTTACTGGCAAACCATGAATATGCTGTCCTATGCGCACAAGCGCGTCATCAACAAATATCACTGGTTTGTACTGTCCTTGATGCTGGCGCAACATGTCGCGCACTAAGCCCTCTCCTGCTTGACCTGCACCTACAATAAGCACACGTACCGCATCATCTGAATACCAACTTTTCTCTCGGGCAAATCTGATAGCAAACCGTCCACCACCAAAGCCTATTAACAATAAAATGGGGTAGATTACAAAAATGCTACGAGGAATATCGAGTAATTGAGCTGATAAAAAAATTAAAGAGGCACTCATGATGGTGCCTATGGTAATACATTTGATGATCCGCTTTAAGTCCTCCATAGATGCAAAGCGCCACACACCCAGATATAACCCAAAGTACCATGAAGACAAAATTTGGCAACAAAAAACCAGTGGCAGCACACTCAGCATTTTTGACCAAATATCTAAAGGAATGGTATCAAAATTAAATCTTATGCCATAAGCACCCAACCAGGCAGCGATAACAATCAAGGCATCGTAGCTGAAAATAATCAAACGTCTCAAGTAATGAGGTATTGTCATATCTTTTTTACTGCCTTATGCATGACTTGCTCTATAGCATCACAAATATGCTCTATATGTGTTGATTGTAATGTAGGGTGAAGTGGCAACATCAAGCTACACTCGCCAATACGCTTGGCTTCAGGACAAAAAACAGGATCTAACCCTTGTGATACAAACACGCCTTCTTCAGATAAATTAGGGCATACCCCCGTCATAACTGGAACGCCATGCTCTTGCAATTCCTGCATAATTCGATCGCGCGACCAATCTGACTTGAGTTTTTCTATTTCTACATAAACATAGTATTTATAATAGGCATGCTCATATGATGAAACAGGTTGAACCACCTGTAATGCGGCGACGGTATGGAAACGCTTTGAATAATGCTCGGCATGTTGACGACGTATCTGCAGCCATTTAGGCAACTTGGCCAGCTGCAATGCGCCTATCGCCGACTGAAATTCACACATGCGTAAATTGCTTCCCAAGCTATCATGCACCCAGCGATAACCTGGCGGGTGCTTTTGATTGTAGACTTTTTGATAATTCTTGCCATGATCTTTATAAGACCAAAGCTTTTGCCAAAGAGCCTCATTATTGGTTACAACCATACCGCCTTCACCGCCAGTGCTCATGATTTTATCCTGGCAAAATGAAAAAGCAGCTATATCTCCAAACGAACCTATCAATTGCCCTTGATAGCGAGCACCATGCGCTTGCGCGCAATCTTCAATCAAAGCAATATTTCGAGATTTCAATAGCGACAATATAGGCGCCATATTGCAAGGAAGCCCTGCTAAATGCACAGCAATCACTGCTTTGGTCCGCTCGGTGAAACAAGCCTCTATATGTTTGGCTGTGATATTCTGGCTATTAAAATCTACATCGGAAAATACTGGGTGCGCACCCACCATAAGCACGCTGCTGGCTGTAGCTAAAAAACTGCGACAAGGCACAATGACCTCATCACCTGGCCCAATGTTTAAAGCTTTAAGCGCCATTTCAAGGGCCACAGATCCATTGGCTACAGCAACAGCATAACCCACATTTAAGAAGTCTGAAAAAGCACGTTCAAATGAGCGCCCGACTTGGTTGGTCCAATAATTGACTTTGCCAGAACGAAGAATTTCAGACGTTGCCATAATTTCATCTTCATCAAAATGAGGCCATGTCGGTAGGTTCAATTTTTCTATCATGACTGCTCTCTTAATTGAGCAGGCACACCCATAACACATCTGCCTGCATCTACTTGCTTAGTCACCACAGCGCCTGCTGCCACCATAGCATCAGCTTGTACGGTCATGTTTGGTAGAATCTGTGCCCCCATGCCAATCCAAGCTAGAGCTTCAACACAAGCGCCACCACCGAGGCAAGCTCCAGGTGAAATATGCACACCATCGGCCAGCTCACAGTCATGCTCCACCACAGCTCCGCTGTTGATGATGCACCCTCTGCCAATAGAAGCTTCAGCATTGATCACAACACCAGGCGCTACCACAGTACCCGCACCTAATTTGACGCCAAAGCCCATCTGCGCACTTGAGTGCACCAAAAACGGCAATTGAAAGCCCTGTTGTTGAAAATAACTGAGCCATTTCATCCGCAAATGGTTATCCCCTAAAGCCACTACTGCACTGGTATATTGACCGATCAGCTCATCTGCCTGAGTCAAACATCCGACCACTGGCAAGCCAGAGACAAGTTTTCCTTCAGGTACGCAATCATCGACAAAAGCCAATGATTGCCATCCTTGGGAGCGAGCTATATCAGCCACCACCTTACCATGACCACCAGCACCTGCAATCAATAAGCTAGTCATGCTCATTGCCTGTAAATTCTTGCATAGTCACATGCCCTTTTTGGCTCACACCTTGCGCCCTTAATACACAAAACACAGTACGCCATAATATCTTGATATTCAACCAAAGTGAACGATTATCAACATACCATACGTCAAGTTCAAAGCGCTTAGACCATGAAAGTGAATTTCTGCCGTTAATTTGAGCCCAACCAGTCACGCCTGGGGGCACTTGCAGGCGTCTGGCCTGCTCTGCTGAGTAAAGCGGCACGTAATGCACATACAAAGGTCTGGGGCCAACCAAACTAAGATCACCTTTAATAACATTCCAAAGCTGCGGCCATTCATCCAAGCTTAAAAGACGTAACCATTTTCCAAGGATATTAAGCCTTTGACTATCAGGCAGCAACCGTCCTTCTGCATCGCACTCATCACTCATGGTGCAATATTTGTATAAGACAAATGGTTTACCGTAGCGCCCAGCCCTGAGCTGGAAAAATAATACACCCCTGTTAATGCCAAGATACACCACCAAACTCAACACACATAAAGCAGGGCTTACAAGCACCAACAAGAACCCTGCAACCAAGCAATCGAGCACTCGAATCAAACAGTCTTGATTCATGTCATTTGGCTCACGCGAGCAAGAAATTCTGTGTACTTTTTAGCAAGCACTGGATATAAATGATGATGCTTAACATAGCACTCACCACGAAGACCCATAGCGGCTAATTTCTCCTTAGGCCAAGCGCTCACTTCAAGTAAAGTTTGGGCTAACTTTTCTGGATGATGCGCTGCTACAAAAACACCGCAATTAGCCGACTCTATTGCGTCACTTGGATAATCAAATGCTTGTATCACAGGTTTTTTCATAAGCATATAATCAAAAATTTTATTAAAACTGATCCCATATTGATGAGTCGCATTATCTTTCGAGCAAAAAAATGCAGCATCACAGTATGTAGCTACTTGAAATAAAACCGATTTACTCACGGGTGAAAAAAAACGCACTCTGTCTTCCAGATCCAATTTCTGAGCTTTGGCTATCAAATCCTTTTTATAAACGCCATCACCCATAAAAATTATGTGAACGTTGTGCGGCTTAGCTTTGAGAACAGCCATAGCCTCCAACAGTTGCTCCAAATCATTCACTACACCGTGAGCACCTGCGTAAAGCACCACAAAAGCCTGCTTTAAAGCCAAATCATTCAAATGTGATTGCAGCCCATCAGGCACAGGAGCCGAAGCTTGCGTAGCTTCAAGCGTAGTACCATTGGGGATATAAGCTGTTTCAAAGCCATGCGGTAAACCACGTTCTTTAATGTAATCCGATAATCGAGGCAACAAAGTCACCACCCCATCAGCTAGAAAATAACTCAACCACTCAAACAATCTCAGCAAAATAACCATAGGGTGGAACTTAGACCAGCCAGAAATCGCTTGTAAAGATTCTGGCCAAATATCTCTGACTTCCAAAATCAATTTAGCACGATATCGTTTTGCCAAACACCAAGCTGACAATATGTGGAAAGGGTGCGGCGTTGACACAATAATATGGCTGGGCGCTTGAGGTTGCGCTCTCTTTTTCCAGCCTTGGCGCAAAATTTGATATGCGTAACTGAGCATATTCATCACGCGAGCTACGCCATTGCCAGAATAGTGTGTGCATTTCAACCATATATAGGGCACACCTTCCACATACTGCTGGCAAAAAGCATCACCAAGCATGACTACGGGCGGCGATTTAAGAAGGTGGTGAAAATTTGCAGCCCATACATAAGCCTGATGCCCGGCTGCATTGAATGCTTTGGTCATAAAATACGGACGATGCGACATACCAAGCTCTGGGGAGCCTGCATAATGGTGCAAGTACCAAATAACCATATTTATGCCATCATGCTATTTTTATCCAATCATGTGATTTTATTGACAATAGTGCAGCAGTGCAAGCCCAGCAGCCAAAACATACAATCAGCAAGATCGCACCTCACAATCATGCATAAAAAAAACTCAAACCAAACAGACAACTGTCATAGCCTATACTGACAATACCAACGTTGGAATAATTTGTAAAGCTCGTGAATCAAACCACTGCTCCAGAATCTACTTCTTCTGATAAGGTAACCCGACTGATGCAAAGCCTTCACGGAGGGTATGCTCTTGGGTTTTTAGAAGCCACTCTTTGGACACAAGAAGAGCTTAACCAGAGGGTCTCTGTCGATGAGGTACCTCATACCACCACACCTTTTGTGTATGCCTGTGAGAGTGGTGACTTAGCTTAAGCACAATTTATCCTGGGTCAAGGCGTTGACATTCATGCCAAAGACAGTAATGGGCACAATGCCTTATGGCACGCTGTCCATCAACAAAATGAGGGCATGGTCACTTATTTAATTTCACAAAATTTACGCCTGCCAGGAGAAGAAGTCGTGTATTTGCTACAAGCACCCCATAGTGATGTCAGCACTGTATTAGCACTTCTTATTGCATCTGATAAAGTCGATGATTTAGCCTCAACAGAAGTTGATGGGCATAATGCTTTATGGCACGCGCTTAATTTAAAGAATATAAGCTTAGCTCTTGTCTTGATAGAACAAGGCTTGAAACTTAGTGGGGATCAATTGCTGCAGCTTTTAGAAAAAGATGCCTTAACTTATGATAACCTTCAGTATCTTCTGGAAAAAAATATTATTGATGTCTTTGATGATAAAATAACTCAACAAATCAGCAACTATATTTGGCCTCTGCTGCATAAGTCCTTATTCAGCGACCTGTATGATGGGAGAGGCGTTGCCCTGAACAAATTTATGCTATGGGTTGATAAAGGTGAGTTTGTTGACCGATTGGATGAACCTTTGTATTTACAAGGCCACAGTCTGAGTACTACGCTTTTTATTTATGCCATTCAATATAGCGATTTAGAATTCGCACAATATCTAGCAAGTCAGAGCTCTGTTGATGTCCACACAAAAGACAGTCAAGGTCACAATGCCTTATGGCATGCCGTGCATCTTAATAATAAAGAAAATGTTGCTTATTTAACACAAACATGGCAACTTACCTTATCAGGCGAAGACGTCATAAGCTTGATTAGGCAGAAGAGTTTATCTGATAAGATACTTATACCTCTATTGGATAGCATAACCGATCTTAATTTTCTCGATGAACACGGACATAATGCTTTGTGGTATGCCTTACAAGCGGGTCATGCTGATTTGGTTAAGGCTTTATGCGAACATAATCTCAGTTTATCAACTAAATATTTTTTACAATGCTTAGATCAAGGAGTCGACCTAGATACGTTGACTTTACTTATTTCTCAAGATGCTATCACTGATGTCCACGCACAGGATAACCATGGGCACAACCTACTGTGGCACGCCTGCCGTAATGGTCATCTTGATTTGATCAAAGCGCTTGAATCAAAATATTTATCACTGACTGCTTTGGAGTGTATCGATCTTCTAAAAGCCAATCATATTTCACGAAAAGATTTAAGAACACTCATTCAAGAAGGTACTGTGTCAAATATTGAAGCTAAAGATTCCGACGGCCACAGCTTACTGTGGCATGCTTTTAACACCATGCCTGCTGCTAAAAATTTTCGAGATTGGGATCCTTTGGTGCAAACATTGATGGCCAAAGGATCGCCGATGCAAGCTGTGGATATCAAAGCGTTGCATGTTAAACTTAATGCTCAACAAAGTGAAGTACCTGAAAAAACTATGTTTTCCCAAACCCATGCCCTTCATCAATTATCTTGGGCTCAAAAATATCAAGCACTTTCAGAAAGTAAGCAAAGCCTTTTAAAAGCCAAATATTTGGGGCGTTTACTTTTTAGTCGCGCTAATCCTAATCAGGACATCATGGATTCCATTGATCTTATTCAAACAAAAATACGTGCCTACTTTACTACAGAGCCTCAAGTAGGCCGACATAGTACTTATGATAGTGATGTGGCTGTGAGGCTGCTTACAGAAATTCATAGGTTGTCATCAGCTTTAAAAGAGTGCTTGTCTACAGGCGGTACCGAGGGCAATCTGCTCAACTTGTTAAGCGAAATAGAGACTATGACGCCTGAAACCCGTTCCGACAGCTCCAGCACACTTGGCATGTGAACCACGCAAACTCAATAAATTTTTGTACGACTATGCGCAGAGCTCAATTAACAGCATCCACCACATGCTCCACCACATGATCAATATCTTTCTCTGTCAAATAAGGATGCATGGGGAGACTCACCACTTGCTGCACCAATTTTTCAGCTACAGCAAAGCGCAGCTCACCGTAATGCTTTTTTAAAGCTGGCTGGCAAGGCACTAACTTTGGATAATGCACAGCTGTTGGAATTTGCTGTTGGCTTAAAGCCTCACGAAAAGCGTCACGATTTTCAACTCGAATGGTGTATTGACCATAAACTGAAGTATTACCAGCGGCTAAATGAGGTGGCATCAAATCGTCAGGTAATTGCTGAGTATAATAAGCGCCCAACTGCTCACGCTTGCTCACTTCCTCGGCAAAAACATCGAGCTTAGCAAGAAGTATGGCTGCTTGTATCGTATCCATACGCCCGTTGATCCCAAGGCGTGTATGTTCATAACGGCGCGTCTGCCCATGCGATCTAAGCTCTCTAAGTGCTTGTGCTAGCCCGTCATTGTTGGTGAAACAAGCGCCACCATCGCCATAACATCCCAAGGGTTTGGATGGAAAAAAGCTGGTACAACCTATATCCGACAGGCCACAAGACGCTTGGCCATGTTGATGTGCTCCAAAGCTCTGAGCACCATCTTCAATCACTGGGATTTGGTATTTGGTTGCTATCTCATTGATGGCTTTAAAATCGGCACATTGACCGTAAAGACTCACAGGCATTATAGCCTTGGTTTTTTCACTGATAGCAGCTTCAATCAATTTCGGGTTCAGGTTGTATGTTTCAGGTTCAATATCAAGGAATACAGGCTTAGCCCCCAAGAGAGCAATCACTTCAGCTGTTGCGAAATATGAAAAAGCAGGCGTGATCACTTCATCTCCTGCTTTAATGCCAAGTGCCATCAAAGCCAAAAGCAAGGCATCGGTACCACTGGATACTGAAATACAATGTTTTACACCAACATATTCTGCCAAGGCGGATTCAAGTTCAGAAATTTCAGGCCCCATAATATACTGGCCATGAGTCAATACTTGGTTAATGCGTTTGTGCAAGGAGGTCCCAATAAGTTGTTGTTGCGCTTTTAAATCAATGAATTCCATAGGATCTACCTCACATTATTCTGGTAACTTGATTATTATCCAACCGGTATTTCTCTTTCGTATGAGCACAAACAGTCGTGGCATGCCCTGTCAAAGGTAGAGCAAGTCTTTCCCCATAAGCGCTCATCCAACCCACTTGGCGCGCAGGCACACCCAACACCAAAGCAAAGTCTGGGACGTCAGAGGTCACCACAGCACCAGCACCGACAAAAGCATATTCTCCTACAGTCACACCACACACCAACGTACAATTAGCACCTAATGTCGCACCATGTTTTACCAAGGTATCCAAGTAGTCTTCTTTGCGCTCTATGGCAGAACGTGGATTATACACGTTGGTAAAAACCATGCTGGGGCCACAAAATACATCGTCCTCTAAAGTGACATTGTCGTAGATAGAGACATTATTTTGAACTTTAACGCCATGACCTATATGTACACGGTTACTTACAAATACATTTTGGCCAAAAGAACACCCTTCACCAATCCTTGCTCCTTGGCAAATATGCGTCCAATGCCATACCCGGCACCCAGCACCTAGAACAGCACCCTCGTCAATGATGGCGGTGTCGTGTTTAAAATAGTCGGGGGATTTTTGTGTCATTATAAATTCAGCGGTAAGTGCACTGCATGACCATCTCTTGCTGAGCGATAAGCTGCAATCAAAAGTTCTAAAGATTTTAAACCATCGATACCCGTTGTGATAGGCTCTGCTTGACCACGCAAGACATCCACTACATTTTTATAATAAAGTGGGTGGCCAAAGCCATAGACGGATGTGGTTTCATAATTAGCATCATTAATGCATTCATCTTCAGGTAATTTATCTTCAAATTGCCAAGTTTGAATATCATTGACAGCAACACCACCAATACGTACCGTTCCTTTCTCACCCAGAACTGTGATAGAGCCTTCAAGATTCTTATCATGGGTCAACATAGTCACCCCCAGCGTACCTAAAGCACCAGAGCGCCAACGAACATTCATGACGCCTGTATCTTCAGCTTCGATACGACGAGCCAATGTCGCAGTCATCGCTTGAACACTTTCAACAGGTCCAAACATCCAGTGTAATAAATCAATGTAGTGGCTAGCTTGATTCATAAAAGCACCACCATCCAAACGCCAAGTACCACGCCAATCAGCTTGGCTGTAATAGGCTTGAGGACGTGTCCAGAACACATTAAGGGCAACCATATAGATGCGTCCAAAACGCCCCTCATCAACAGCTGCTTTAAGTTTTTGTAAAGTAGCGTTGCAGCGGTTTTGTTTCACCACAAAAAGTCTCACATCATTTTTTTCACAAGTATCCACCATACTTAAACCATCTTGCCACTGGGTAGCCATAGGTTTTTCTGTGATCACATGTTTTTTAGAACAGGCAGAAATTATGGTCTGCCAAGGATGCATGCCACTGGGTGTACATAGAACAACGATATCAGCATCACTTTTTTCGACCAAAGATTCTATCTTGTCATAAGTCTCTACGGCAGGGTATTGAGCTTTGACTTTAGCCATACTCTCGAGGTTCACATCACATACAGCCACCAGCTGTAGATCTTGATTAAATTGTGCAATTGCTTTCAAATGATTATCAGCGATGCGCCCGCAACCGACCAAGGCTACTTTAATAGCTCTGTTTTTAATGACCCAATCTGCCATATTTATGCCTTAATAATGTGCGCCGCAGGTTTTCGATACACCCCTCGTGTATCAACAATCAACGACGATGCTTGTTTAATCAAATCATAATCAAAACACTTATGAGCCGTAGCAATGATCACACAATCATATTGCTTCAAAGAATCCTCAGTGACAGACACACTTTTCATAGTGCAATCATTAAAATCATGTCCACGAGTTTTAGGTAATACCGGCACATAAGGATCGGAATAATCAACTTCAGCCTGCATCTTGAGCAACAAGCTCATAACAGTCAATGATGGTGACTCGCGCATATCATCCACATCATTTTTATACGCGGCTCCTAACACCAAAATTTTAGCTTGACTGATAGCAATCCCCCTATCATTGAGACCTTGAAGTGTTTTACTCAACACCCAATGAGGCATGTAATTATTCACTTCTCCTGCAAGCTCAATAAATCGAGTATGGATCCCAAATTCACGTGCTTTCCAGGTCAGATAAAAAGGATCGATAGGAATACAGTGCCCACCGATACCAGGGCCTGGGTAATAAGGCACAAAGCCAAAGGGCTTCGTAGCAGCGGCATCAACCACTTCATGAATATCGATACCCATGCTATCAGCCACTACTTTCATTTCATTGACTAACCCTATGTTCACAGCGCGGTGAATGTTCTCTAAAAGCTTCGTCATCTCTGCAGTACCAGGTGAACTCACTGGTACAACTTTTTTAATCACACAAGAGTACAAAGCAACACCTGCCGCCAAGCAATCCTGGCTGACACCTCCACAGACTTTAGGGATCACAGCTGTATGAAATTTTGCATTGCCTGGATCTTCTCTTTCCGGCGAATAAACCAAGAAGAAATTTTCGCCCACTTTCAATTCAGCGGATTCAATACTTGGCTTCAATATTTCTTCAGTGGTTCCTGGATATGTCGTACTTTCTAAAGACATCAACTGGCCTGGGCGCAAATAAGGTAAGCAACTGTCAACTGTCTGCGTCACGTAACTTAAATCAGGATCGCGGTGCCGAGTCAAAGGTGTCGGAACACATAAAATGATTGCATCCACTTCCCGAATTTGGCTATAGTCGCTGGTTACTTGAAAGTAAGGTTTAGCGCAGCTTACATCTTCATCACTGATGTGCTGGATAAAACTTTTACCAGCGTTGAGAATATTGACTTTAGAATCATCAACATCAAACCCTATCACATGAAATTTTTCTTTACAAAAACGCAAGAGCAAAGGCAAACCTACGTAGCCCAAGCCAATAATCCCAATCACAGCTGTTTTTTTATCAAGCTTGCTGCGCAGTGCTTGAAGATATTCGTTTTGACTCATTGTATTCTTTCTAAAGTAATGTAAACATGAACATTAATAGAGCAATTATCTCACACCCTGGTGCGGTATGTCCAGCTTAATTTGATTAATTACCGAACAAGGATAAGCGTTTTCAGTAATACTCCGACCCACCACCAATGCATCAGCCCCCCTTGCAAAGGCTTCAGCTGGCGTGGCAACTCTTTTCTGATCTTGATGGCCAACCTCACCATAACGGACACCCGGCGTCACTAGAAAGAGTCCTTGTCGTTTCAGAGGCTGCAGAACGCTCAATTCCATAGGTGAGCATATCACACCATCCAAAGCTGCTTCTGCCGCTATTTGCGCCCAGTTGGCAACATACTTTTCCACAGGCAGACTCAAACCTAAGGGGCATAAATCTTCACTATCAAGACTCGTTAAAACCGTCACCCCCATCAGCAGAGGGCAAGGCCCCGCCTGACTGGCTTCCAAGCCTTCACGGGCTGCTTCAAGCATCGCTTGCCCGCCTTGAATATGCACTGTACACATCCAAATGGACAAAGATTGCAACGCACGGCAAGCGCCCAAAACCGTATTGGGAATATCATGTAATTTTAAGTCCAAAAAGACATCAAACCCCAGATCACGTACCTCAGCCACAAAAGCATGTCCGTAACGAATAAAATGCTCAAAGCCTATTTTTACTCTGGCGTCCTGAGGCGATATATTTTTAAGTAAAGCCAGTGCTTGTTGCCTATCAAGATGTTCCAGTGCAATAATAAGCCTTGGACCTTGCCACATATCGAGATCTCCTATATTCATGCCACAACAGGTTTAATTGTATTCCAACACTTACACCCTGGACAAAGCCAATGCATATTTTTTCCTGAAAAACCGCACTGCTGGCAGCGGTAAAACGCCTGTGATTGTAACAATTGTTGCGCCACTTCCTGTATATGGCCCAAGTGCTCAGTCAACGCTGTTTCATGTTCGACAGGCAATAGGCGAATCAAAGCTAACAGACCGCTTAAAGAAGCGTGAGCTTTTAATTGCTCTATCCAATAATCTTTAACTTCAAGCGTTACCAACAAATTTTGGCTCTCTGAGTTTGCCAAGATCCAGATCATCACATAAGCAGGTGATTGCTGAATTAATTGAGTAATTTCTCTTACAGCATAAACTTCATCACCGAGCAGCCGATAACACTCCAGTAACATCGGCATAACTTCCATGATATAAATACTGTCAACTGACAATAGTACCTTTAAAACACGGATGGCTTGCTTGTAAGCATCGCTCAGCATATATAACTTAGCTTGAAGTATTTGGGCTCTTATCGAATGAGCATCATTTTGTAAAGCCATTTTGATATAACGCTTTGCTTGATGTAAATCGCGCTCTTTCAATGCTTGATCTGCTATTTCACAATAGTAATGAGCAATGACGTCAAGCATCGGCTGAGCTGTGACCGCTTGCAGCTGATGAACCACCTCAATAGCTGATGACCAAGCCTTCTCCTGCTGATAAATATCCTGTAGATGAAAAAGTGCATGATGCTTTTGCTCAATATTAACCGAGATCAGCTCTTTAAAGACTCTTTCGGCTCTATCCAGCACACCTGCCGTTAAATAGTCACGACCTAAAGACAACAGCGCCTCTGCACGCTGATTGGTGCTCAATTGAGGTCTTGCAATTAAATTCTGATGAATTCGAATGGCGCGATCAACTTCGCCACGTTTACGAAACAAGCTGCCTAAAGCCAAATGAGTCTCTACTGTATCTCCATCGACTTCCAGCAACTTGATAAACAGGGCCACGGCTTTATCTTCTTGCTCATTGAGCAAATAATTGAGCCCAGAGATGTAGTCTCTTGCAAAAAGAGAACGTGACTTAAAAGAAGGTTTTTTTTGTGCCCACTGCCAAAAAGCCCACAGCGCTGCAGAAATCAACAACGCCCCAAAAACTAGTAGACTGTCCATAGGCTAATGCGTATCTTTTATCGGCAACGCTCGTAAATTGTCTATTTCCTGTTGCGCCATTTTCACTTGACCTTTGAGCTGAAAAATATGACGTTGAAGCTTCAAGTAAACACCCGCTGAAAACAAAAGCCCTATAACCAAGCCTACGCCAAGCGCTATAACAATGAGCACAGACAGTGGCAACTCAATGGAAGCGAATATATAGTTCACTTCCACAGGCTTTGGATTCAACGAAGCAAATACTATACCAGCAACAGCTGTTGCCAATATGAACAGATAAGTGATGATGCGTAACATAGCTTAAGACTCATCCTGCTCAGAAGTTGTGTTGCTCTGCAAATCCATGCTTTCTTTAAATAAATCGCCGAGCGTACCACTTGAAGTATTACTATCTTCGTTAAGCTGCTTAACCACATCGCGCTCTTCCGCAATATCTTTGGCTTTAACCGACAAAGTCAACATCCGTGACTTTTTATCCACGTTAATAATTTTAGCTTCGATTGTGTCGCCTTCATTAAGCACAGAGCGAATATCCTCAACCGGATCAGCTGAAGCATCCTGAGCTTTTAATTGAGCCTGCACACCTTCAGCCAACTCAATCATGGCAATTTTGGGCTGTATTTCTTTAACAATACCTTGAACCACAGCACCACGACCATGAGATTGAACGTAAGTCATAAAAGGCTCTTGCTCAAGCTGTTTGATGCCAAGCGATATGCGTTCTCGCTCAGAATCAATACCTAGAATTACGGCTTCAACTTCCTGACCTTTCTTGTAAGCACGTACACTTTCTTCAGCAAGTTCATCCCAGGAAATATCAGACAAATGCACTAAGCCATCAATGCCACCTTCAAGCCCTATAAAAATACCAAAATCGGTGATGGATTTGATGGTGCCTGTGATGCGATCATCACGCTTGTAAGCATCAGCAAACTTATGCCAAGGATTGTTCACACATTGTTTCATACCCAACGAAATTCGACGTCTTTCTGTATCGACTTCCAGTACTTTAACTTTAACGTTATCACCCAACTGCACAATCTTACTTGGATGAACGTTCTTATTGGTCCAGTCCATCTCAGACATATGCACCAAGCCTTCCACACCTTCTTGTAATTCAACAAAACAGCCATAATCGGTGATGTTGGTGACCTGACCTTCCAGCTCACTGCCGGTGGGGTAGCGATCGGCCAGCGCCATCCAAGGATCATCGCCCAGCTGTTTCATACCCAACGACACGGGATTTTTTTCACGGTCAAATTTCAAAATTTTAACGGAA
>CAYGTQ010000001.1:0-17016 GCA_964352915.1 uncultured Legionellales bacterium | reverse complement strand
CTTGGATGTTTGACACGACGCCATGACATATCTGTGATATGCAACAAACCATCCACGCCACCTAAGTCGATAAAAGCACCATAGTCAGTGAGGTTTTTAACCACACCATCAACGACATGCCCTTCTTGCAAACCATCGAGCAGTGCTTGACGTTCAGCGGTGTTCTCTTCTTGTAATACAGCACGACGCGACACCACGATGTTGTTGCGCTTAGCGTCCATTTTGATAATTTTAAGTTCGAGATCTTTACCTTCAATCATGCGCGTATCACGCATGGGACGAACATCAACCAATGAGCCAGGTAAGAAAGCACGAATACGATCAATTTCAACCGTGAAGCCACCTTTGACACGCTCAGCCACGCGCCCAATAATAGGGCTGCTGCTTTCATAAGCATTGGTCAGCATTTGCCAAGCAGCCTGACGCTTAGCTTTTTCACGCGACATGATGGTAGCACCTGTTCCGTCTTCAATAGCGTCCAATGCGACTTTTACTTCATCACCTAGGGCGACTTCCAGGGCGCCATCGTTGTCATGGAATTCCTCTACGGCAATCAAGCCTTCCGATTTAAGGCCTGCATTGACTGTTATATAATCTTTGTCAATATCGACGACAGTAGCTTCAATAATACTACCAGGGCGCATGTTATGATTAGACATGCTGGCTTCAAATAATTCTGCAAAATTTTCATTCATGATTTTTTTTATCTCGTTGGTTAATCTCTGCTACTTTGCTAAAGCTCCGATCGGAATCAGCAATGGACTAAGCATCTTAATGCCAAGCTCACTGACATAATTGAGCATTATGCCATACACCCATTTCCCACACTTCACAGCCATACCAAAGAAGCCCCTTAAATGAAGGCCTTTCCAGCCATACAAACCAGCTTAGGTTAACATTTATACCGCCTGCTTTCAACCAGACGCGTTGGTTTCTACTTCTAAACCCTTTTAGTAAGAAATATACACACATAGAAATATTTACATCAATTTTGAGAACAAAATTGCTGCTCACGACAGTGAGCAAAGCATTTCATCTCTAAAAGCTTAAAGACACAGAGCAGCGTTTTTTAAGTTCTGATAAAATTTGACGCACCACTGCATCAACAGATAACTGACTGCTGTCGATGATGACTGAGTCCAACGCTGGTCTTAAAGGCGCGCAAGCACGTTCTTGATCCCGATGATCGCGCATTTCAATCTCATGAAGCAAATGCTCTAAATCCACATCATCCCCTTGCTGGCGCAGCTGCTCGAAGCGACGCTTAGCACGCACATCTGGGCTTGCATCCAGATAAATTTTAAGTGTCGCGTCTGGAAACACGACGGTGCCCATATCACGCCCGTCGGTCACAAGTCCTGGCATACGCCTGAAGGCCAATTGTTGAGATAAAAGAGCTTGTCTGATTTCAGGGTGCGCAGATAAAGTCGACGCTATTTTTGCAATTTCCATGGAATAAATACTTGCTGTCACATCATGGCCTGCATACAGCACTCGATAAGCATCAGCTTCGCATACCATTTCAATCTCAAGCGTGCGAGCCAAAGCCAGCAATGCTTGCAGCTCATCGGCTACAATGCCTCTTTCTTTAACCTGCCAAGCAAACACGCGGTAAACAGCGCCACTATCCAAATAGTGCCAACCTAATTTTTGTGCCAAGCGAAGGCACGCGGTGCCTTTGCCGGTGCCACCAGGACCATCTACGGTCACCACAGGAACTGTACTTGATGTATTATTCATAAAGAAAACTCAAAAAAAAACCCAGCATCAAAAAGATGCTGGGTTTACCTTGGAGGAGATACTAAAGAATGGTGATTAACCGATTCTGTAGGTCAAACCAAAGTTAATGCCGTGGCTTTGGAACGCATGGTTCGTGAAGTTGTCAACTTTAACTTTTGTAGTTCTGAAGTAACGGTAATCAACGCTACCGGCTAACTCAGGAGTGAAGTTCATGCTAACACCAGCTTTCAATTGGTAAGCAAAAACACCTTTACCTTTACCTGAATTTATTGCAGGGCGAACAACACCAGCAATGGTAGGAGTCACTGTAGCGGTGCTTTTAACATGAGCATAACCAATACCAACACCTACGAATGGAGTGACGTCAGGATCAACCACACCGTCAAAATCGTAGATACCGTTAGCCATGAAAGCCCATACATTGCTTTTAGCTTTGGTTACAGCAATACTGTAAGGAGCACCAACAACTACAGCTGGAAGTCCACCAGCGGCAGCCATAGCTGCACCAATGGTTCCTGTTGAGGTTGTGTCTTTCATTTTTGCGGTTAAGTAGGTCAATTCACCTTCACCACGGAAAGGACCTTCTTTGTAACCAGCGGCAACACCACCAGTAAAACCAGTTTTGTATTTAATAGACTCGATATCAGCGGCTGCTGACACATCTTTGTCTAACTTGAATTTAGGATTGAATGCAGCACCTAATTGACCTCTAACGTAGAAGCCTTCAGTATGTGCAGATGCTACTGGGAGCATAACGACACTACTCAGTACACCGGCTGCAGCGATGGTTGAAACTTGTTTAAACATTTATATTCTCCTGTAACGTTCTTTTAACAAGATAAGTAGGCATTCTACTTCCTCTGAAATAGAATGCAATAGTTATTTAAAAAAAAATCATCGAGTTATGAGAAATTAATAACTGAGCAATCAATTCAATATTCATAAAATGACTTTATTGTTTTTTTTGAACCTTTTTGTATTTACTTTAATCTGTTGTGGTGATTTTGCCACCGTTTGTTAGGTATCCTTTTTAGCCCTATGTTATGATTAAGTTGTTACCCTGTTTTATTTGTAAGCAAAATTTTGTCATTGTTGCACATGACCATGACCTGGGAGCAACCTACGTTAGGTACAATTTTTATCACTAACAAGCAAATGATAAAACTAGAAAAATAGAATGACTTACCATCAAAATTTACCCATCATCATCGCTTGGGCTTTCAAACGGTGCTGATTCAAATATTGGAATGATTTCAACCGATGAGAGACAATATGGCCATAAGTAAGGTACAATCAGCTGAGCTGTTCGCACATCAAAACACATAAAGCTTAGAATACAAATAAGGTGAACCTTCCCACATCAAAGGCAACGTGTTAGATCAGCATTGCTCGTGGTAGAATTAAAATTAACTGACAGATTAAAGGGGCTTACATGGCAGCATCTCCAGCAACAGATATTATCAGTGTTAATATTGAAGATGAACTGAAACAATCCTACCTTGATTACGCCATGAGCGTCATAGTTGGGCGTGCTTTACCTGATGTGCGCGATGGTCTCAAACCTGTGCATCGCCGTGTTCTTTTTGCCATGCATGAGCTGAACAATGACTGGAACAAACCCTATAAAAAATCCGCCAGAGTTGTGGGTGACGTCATCGGTAAGTATCACCCACATGGTGACTCAGCTGTCTACGACGCTATTGTGCGTCTGGCTCAACCTTTCTCTATTCGCTATATGCTGGTTGATGGTCAAGGTAACTTTGGTTCCATCGATGGCGATGCACCAGCTGCTATGCGTTATACAGAAGTGCGCATGGCCAAAATCACACACAGCCTTTTGAGTGATCTGGAAAAAGAAACCGTTGATTTTGTTCCCAACTATGATGAAAGCGAATTTGCTCCTGTGGTACTACCCACACGTATCCCTAATCTTCTGGTTAATGGTGCCTCAGGCATTGCTGTCGGCATGGCCACCAACATCCCACCTCATAATTTAGGTGAAATCATCGATGGCTGTCTTGCTTTAATAGATAATGCCCAGCTCTCTGTGGATGATTTAATTAAATACATCCCCGGCCCTGATTTTCCTACAGCAGGGATCATTAACGGCCGGGCCGGCATCGTGCAAGCTTACAGAACTGGCCGTGGACGAATTTCTGTGCGCGCCAAAGCTCACATCGAAGATAATGAAAAAAGCAACAAAGCTTCCATTGTAGTCACTGAATTGCCCTATCAAGTTAATAAAGCTCGATTGCTAGAAAAAATTGCAGAGCTTGCTAAAGAAAAACGGATTGAAAGCATTTCAGAGCTGCGTGATGAATCCGATAAAGATGGTATCCGGATGGTGGTTGAACTCAAACGCAATGAAAATGCTGAAGTCACCCTTAATAAGTTATACAACTTAACCCAGATGCAAAATGTTTATGGCATCAATATGGTGGCACTCTTAGATGGGCAACCACGCACCTTAAACCTGAAAGCTATGTTGCAGGCATTTTTGCAGCATCGCCGTGATGTGGTCACTCGCAGAAGTTTGTATGAACTGAAAAAATCCAAGGAAAAAGCACATCTATTAGAGGGACTGGGGATCGCTTTAACCAACATTGATGAAATGATAGGGATTATAAAGACCTCACCTAACGCGAACACCGCCAAAGAAAAACTCACAGCTAAAACCTGGCCAGCAGGCTTGGTCTCTGAGCTGTTGCAAGACAACGAAATCCCTCTGGATCGCACTGAAAATATGGGATTACAATCCGACGGCTATCACCTCACTGTAACCCAGGCCCAAGCCATTCTTGACTTAAAACTTCATCGCTTAACAGGCCTTGAACAAGACAAAATCATCGATGAATACAAAGGGACTTTGGCGCGGATCAAAGATTTGTTGGATATTCTATCCTCACCTGAACGTTTAATGACCATTGTTCGCGATGAACTCAATGAAGTGAAAGAAGAATTTTCTGATCCGCGTCGCACTGTGATTGCTGAAGCTGAAGCTGACTTCACCGTTGAAGATTTGATTGACGAAAAAGATGTGGTGGTCACACTATCCTATCAAGGTTATGCCAAATACCAACCGTTGGACAGCTACCAGTCACAACGACGTGGCGGTAAAGGCAAAACCGCTCTTCGTATGAAAGATGAAGATTTTGTCACTAAACTCCTGGTGAGCCACACCCATCATACCCTATTGTGTTTTTCTACCACAGGCAAGCTCTACTGGCTTAAAGTTTATCAGTTGCCTGAAGCTTCACGAATAGCCAAAGGTAGGCCCATTGTCAATTTGTTACCACTATCAGACGATGAAAAAATCAATGCTATTCTCCCTATTGCTGAATTCAAAGAAGATCAATATGTGGTGATGGCCACCCAACAAGGTGTCATCAAAAAAGTTTCGCTGAAAGATTTCAGCAGACCTCGAAGCAATGGTATCATCGCCATCGATCTCGATGACAATGATAAACTGGTGGATACAGCCATCACTGATGGACAACAAGATGTGATGCTTTTCACACGAGGTGGTAAAGTCAATCGCTTCAACGAATCTCACGTCCGCGCGATGGGACGTACAGCGCGTGGTGTACGTGGCATTAAATTAGCAGCTGATGATCAAGTCATCGATCTGATCGTCGCTAACAAAGAAGGTGCTGTCTTGACTGTCACCGCAGGTGGCTATGGCAAGCGCACCGTGCTTGATGAGTATCGCACAACGAGCCGTGGCAGCCAGGGTGTGTTCGCGATTCAACTCAGCGATAAAAACGGCAATGCTGTGGTTCGCGCCACACAAGTCGAGCCAAGCGATGAAATCATGCTGATCAGCGATGGGGGGACTCTAGTTCGAATCAAGGTTGATGAAGTATCACTCATCGGCCGCAACACTCAAGGGGTGCGTTTGATCAATCTCAGTGATGATGAACATCTGGTAGGTCTACAGCGTATCGCTGCGTTCAATGAAGAAGATGAAGAAGCCTAAACAGAGGAGGCGTCTGCTATTGTTCTAGACATGCCAGGCTGGTCCTCATCAGCACCTTTATGACTCTCCGCACTTTCTCCCTGGTATTGCCTTTGCTTTTTACTTAGCTTGCGAGCTTCACTGCTTATTTCCACCTGGTCCCGACACCAAACTTGGAAAAATTTCTGAGCACCCCGGCTTCTCAGAAACATGATCGCATTTTTAAGCTCAAGCTCAACCAACTTTCCATCCTGCCAAATTAGATTGGCGTAAAAAACTATTTTCTTAACTTTTTCAGCATCATGTAAGGGAGCTGTCAATTTAAATTTATTTTCATATCCATCTGTGTAATCTGGTGTAATTGAAATCACAAGCCCGTAATCACCTTTTGGTAAATCAAATGAATGCCGGTTCCTTAAATCATCAGAACCAGAGAGCCCTTCCTTGGCAAAGACCTCTTGCGTGTATGCAAAATTATCTACTCGAGCACCCGCTTGGCGAAAATCAATGTTTACAGACATCTCTCTGGTGGCATAAGGCGCCTCATTGTGGCTTAACACCACACTGACAACCGTTTCAGCTACAACACGGGGGGGACAAATGCAACTGAGAGATGCGAATACAAACAACAAATATCGAAAATATCGGCCTGACAACTTCATAATAACCCAATACCCCTTAATTTCTACATCCAATATATTATAGACATGCCCTAAACGTAAATCCATTGCGTCCAACATTGGATCATTTGACTTATAATATTTCTTAAAGCCCCCTAAGAGAACAAAATGCATCATTATGAGAATGAGCTTTCTCAAAAAACGTCTCGTACTTTATCCAAGGTTGATGTGCTGTTACCATCTGCAACCCTGAGCACTAAGAATGACCAAGGGACCATCATGCTAAACTCTCTGTACAAGACTGGTATTTTATGGATGTTAGCATGGTGTGCAATCTTCACACTTTATATGGCCGTGATCAAAACAGCCGGGCACGATGTCAATATTGTAACCATGGTTTTTGTACGCAGTCTCTTTGGCTGCTTGGCCTTGCTACCTTTTTACAGCAAACAAAATATTCGAACGTTTAAAACCCGTCGGCATAAAATTTATCTACTCAGAGCTTTATGCATCGTTATAGCTATGATATGCACTTACACCGCTTGTACACACTTACCTTTGTCTTTTGCCACAGCCATCAACAACACTCGACCCGTGATGATTGCTGTCTTAAGTATTTTTATACTACAAGACATCATTAACCCCAAACAATGGTTGGCTGTTTTAATCAGCTACGCAGGTGTATGGTTTCTTGTAAGCCCTGAGCTGGGTGGCAGCTATTTTGGCATAGGGATGGCGCTTTGTGGAAATCTGTTTGCAGGTATTGGATTTCTTCTGGTAAAAAAACTAACTGACAGTGACCCACCTACGATTATTTTATTGTATTCGAATGCCTTAACGCTGCTTTTCATTGGCATCATCACCCCTTTTTATTGGCAGATGCCTTCGCTTGAAAAATTCTACTTACTATTATTGATGGGCACCCTAGGTGTAGCTGCTCAAGCCTGTTATGTTCAAGCTATTCAAAAAGGTCGCCCGGCCCTGCTGGACTGTTTTGAACACAGCCGCCTGCTTATTGCAGTACCCATTGGTATTATCTGGTTTGGAGAAATGCTCACTTCAGTCATCGTCATAGGCAGTCTTTGCATCTTGATGGGTAACATGTATATAGCAAGAACGGCTACCAAACGTTAATGCAAAAAAAACTCTCATCACACCTGACTTTCAAAACTTACGTTATAAACCACCTTGCTTACTTTTTCCAAGGAGGAAAATGACGAGGCAACTGCACAACTGAATAGCACCTTTGACTGCGTACACGATGGCACTCACTATCTGCAGCTTATCATGCTGTGAAGCGGCTCCTTGAGGATCGCTGCGAGCAAAGACATGGGCTATCTTGATGTTTAGTCTCATATTGTATTGGTGTATTATGTGACAAAAAGCCAGCTAAGGAGCGATTATGGGGCTAAACATCTAAAGCCACATCCATAAAAACAACAGAGAATTTAGAGAATTGTACGTTATTGAATTAGAGCTATGCTTTCATTGTGCTTACGCCTGTATGACCAAAACCACCTGTACCACGTTTGGTTTCGGGAAACCCTTCTACCAATTCAAATTGCACCTGAGCTACTGGCACAAAAATGCATTGGGCAATGCGATCGCCTGGATGAATATCAAAAGCCTGTTGGCTTCGGTTCCAGCATGAAACTTTAAGCTCACCCTGATAATCAGAATCAATCAATCCGACACCATTACCCAACACAATACCATGCTTATGACCAAGTCCTGAGCGTGGCAAAAGCATGGCAGCCCAATTAGGAGCGCTGATATAGACAGCCATCCCTGTGGCAATAAGCTCTGTGGCGCCTGGTAAAAGTGTGATGGGATTATCTAAGCAAGCACTGAGATCAATGCCTGCAGAGCCTTCTGTTTTGTATTGTGGCATAGGAAAATCACGCCCTACACGTGAATCAAGAATTTTCATCTGCACAGATAAAAGTTTGCTTTGAGACATATTATTCCTTGTTTTGATGCTGTTGAAATATAAAATCCATCAACTGATAAGCCAATGTTAATTTCGGTTGTTTAGGAAAGTCTTGCTGTATTGTATCGGTCAATACGATGACTTGATTGTATTCGCTATCAAAACCCACACCTTTTTGGCTAACATCATTGGCTACAATCATATCCAAATTCTTTTTTTGAAGCTTTTCTTTGGCATATTGTAATAAATCACTTGTTTCAGCAGCAAAACCAACCAAGTAAGGATGCTCAGGGAGCTGCCCTATCTCATACAGGATATCCACATTAGGCACCAAAGAAAGCTTGTAAGATTGTTTGGTTTTTTTCAGCTTCTCAGGAGCTGGCTTTTCGCAGCGATAATCTGCTACAGCTGCGACTGCTAATATGATATCTAAATCATCGACATGTGATAAAACTGCCTGGTACATTTCTTGGGCTGTCTCGACCCATTGCCTGGACACACCATTTGGGCAAGGTAGATGGCCAGGACCGCTGATGAGGGTCACTTCTGCCCCCATGGATTGCGCTGCTTGGGCTAAGGCATACCCCATTTTTCCCGAACTACGGTTTGAAAGATAACGCACCGGATCAAGATGCTCACGCGTAGCCCCTGCGGTCACCAAAATACGCCGGCCACGTCCATGGCTTGAGCATGGCTCTGTCCATAACTCATTTAATATGTTGTCGACTTCAGCCATACGTCCAAGGCCTTCATCACCACAAGCCTGCACGCCACTATCTGGGCCTATAAAACGTACTCCCCGGCTCTTCAGGCAAGCCACATTGGCTTGCGTGGCTGGGTGATGCCACATACGCTGGTTCATCGCAGGCACCACCACCACAGGAGCCTGTGTTGCCAGACATACCGCATAAAGTAATTCATGCGCCACACCTTGCGCTAAATGCGCCAGAGCATTGGCTGATGCTGGTGCGATTAAAATAAGATCAGCCCAACGCGCCAATTCAATATGGCTCATAGCCAACTCCGCTTCCTCATCCACCAGAGCATGACGTATTTGACAGCCAGAGAGCGCCTGCAGCGTCATGGAAGATACGAACTGCAGCGCAGCTTTTGTCATCACCACCTGCACTTCACAGCCAACATCAACCAGACGACGCACCAGTTCACAGCTTTTGTAAGCAGCTATGCTGCCCGTAATGCCGAGCAAAATACGCTGTTTTGTTTGTGTTTTAGTTAGACTCATCACTTGAAACTTACCGCCATGTTTGGTATAAAGTTAGGCTTACTTGGTAAATGAGAATAAGGTTATGGCTAAATATTGTCAAATCACCCATAAGAAGCCCATGTCAGGGCATCACGTATCGCATGCAAAGAATAAGAGTAAACGACGCTTTTTGCCGAATTTACACACGAAACGCTTTTGGATCCCTGGCGAAAACCGCTTTATTAAGTTGTGTGTCAGTGCAAAAGGGCTGCGTATTATTGATAAGCTTGGCATCGAGAAAGTGATTGAAAAATACTCACTGGCAAAGAAAGCATCTTAAAAATAATGTTAATTTTTAACCATAGGCAAAGCAATCATGGCTAGCAATGTAAGAGAGAAAATTAGGCTGGTGTCCACAGCTGACACTGGTTATTTTTACACCACCACAAAAAATAAGCGCAACCAAACAGAAAAGGTTGTTCTAAAAAAATACGATCCGAAAATCCGCAAGCATGTTGATTTTAAAGAAGCGAAAATTAAATAGTTCTTCATTTTTTTTTTCTTATGACTGCTCAAAGGCTTGGGCATTACCATCTTGGTTTTTACTCACTGTGATTAAAAACTATCAATTTCTATGCATTACACTTGTAGAAAGAGCTCTACTCTGGGTGCATTGCTATGAAAGCTTCTTTACAACTCAATCTCAGCCAACAGCTGACGCTGACGCCACAGTTACAACAAGCCATTCGCCTCCTACAATTGTCTACACTTGAGCTACAAACCGAAATCCGTGACGCTGTAGAATCCAATCCCATGTTAGAAATGGATGATATGCAAAGCACAACATCATCTGATGGTAGCGACAACCAACCCCATTCTGCTGCAAATAAATCTGAAACACCTCAACAAGACATCAGTGAGCACACAGCCGCAGGGCAAGAAGAATTCTATCCAAACCACAGCGCCTCACGCAACAGCCATGCAACAGATTTTAATTTTGACAACATCAATGCAGCACCTGAAGATTTGCGTGATCACTTAAAATGGCAATTAACCCTTACACCTATGTCAGAGCGTGATCAATCCATTGCCTACATGATCATCGATACCATCAGCGATGATGGTTTTCTAACAACTCCCGTTGAAGAAATAGTGCAAAATCTTGTATCCATCGATCGGGAAGATCCTATTGCGTTGGATGAGGTTAATGCAGTGCTTCATTTAATTCAGCGTTTCGATCCTGTGGGTGTTGGCGCTCACGATATAAGAGAATGTTTGCTCATTCAGATAGATAATTTATCAGAAGATACCCCTTGGCGCACAGAAGCCAGACAAATAGTTAAACAGCATATTGAACTTCTCGGGCAGCGTCATTACACTCAACTTATGCGCTTAACACAACTCAGTGAACCGCAGCTGGAACTGGCTATTGGCCTGATTCGATCTTTGCACCCCAAACCTGGGGCATTGATTGCTGAGCCTAAGTCAGAATATGTTATTCCTGATGTTTTGGTCAGCAAACAAAAAAACCAATGGGTTGTGCGCTTGAATCCTGAAGCCATTCCAAGAGTGAGCATCAATAAGCACTACTCGAACCTCACCAGCCAAACGCACAGCAAATCAGATCATAGTTTTATCAGAAGTCATATGCAAGAGGCTAAGTGGCTTATCAAAAGCCTACAAAGTAGACATGATACATTATTGCGCGTAGCCAACTTTATTGTACACTACCAAAAAGATTTTTTTGAGAAAGGCGACATCGCAATGAAGCCACTTATCTTAAATCAAGTAGCTGAAGCCTTGGAACTGCATGAGTCAACCATTTCTAGAGTGACAACTCATAAATACATGTTTACATCGCAAGGCGTCTATGAGCTAAAACATTTTTTTTCAAATCAAGTTGATACTCAAGCAGGCGAGGAAACCTCCGCTACCGCTATTAGGGCCATGATCAAACAATTGGTCAAAGAAGAAAATACGATGAAACCTTTAAGCGATCAAAAAATTTCAACTCTGTTACGAGAAAAAGACATCCATGTGGCCAGGCGCACCGTAGCTAAATACCGTGAAGCATTGGCTATTCTCCCTTCACATGAGAGAAAAAGAATGAAGTGATGTGGACCAACATAAGGAGCAAATATGCAAATTACTGTCACAGGACATCGTTTAGATGTCACACAAGCCATCCATGATTTCACAATCAATAAATTCAATAGGCTGGAAAAGCATTTTGATAAAATCATCAAAATTCATGTCATTTTTGATATAGAACATCTTGATCAAGTGGCGGAAGCGACAGTGCATGTTTCCGGCGCCAACATACATGTCAAATCAAAATCTTCTGATCTCTATCATGCCATCGACTCACTGGTCGATAAGCTGGATAGAAAAATTATTCAACTAAAAGAAAAAAGAAACTCACATCGAGATCACAGAGATAAAACTTCAGAACACATACGCATTGATGATGACATCGATTCGTAACTTGCTGTCTGCAAAGCGTATTGTAACTGCTCAAACCGATCATTCAAAAAAACGAGTGCTCTTCCATTTGAGTGAGTTGATTTGCACAGAAAAAATAGGACTCACAGTCGACACTCTATTCAGTGCATTCACTGGCCGTGAAAAACTTGGTAGCTCATACATTGGCCATGGCATTGCCGTCCCGCACGTACAACTTGCGGATATTCCGCAGCCCACAGGCGCTTTGATTCACTTGAAACAGGGCATTCAATTTTGCCAGGAAGCCGATCAGAACGTTGATATTATCCTTGGTTTCGTTATTTCTGATTCCAATCCTCAAACACATTTGAAAGTATTAGCACAACTTGCTAACATCCTTGGCCAAGAAGACACTCGTCAGCAAATACGTCAACACCACGACAACCAAATGATTTATCAACTTTTTAACCAAAGCGTGAACGTGCCTATATGAGTACTCGAACATCTGTTCATGGTGTCTTGCTGGCTATCCATGAGCTCGGAGTACTCATTCAAGGGGCCAGTGGCTCTGGCAAAAGCGAGCTGGCACTAAGCTTTATTGCTCAAGGCCATCAACTGGTTGCCGATGATGTGGTGCTGCTGCAAACCTATGGTAATCAGCAACTTATGGGGCTGTGCCCACATCCCATTCAAGATATGCTGGAAATACGTGGGCTGGGGCCCATCCATATCCCAGATTTGTATGGCAATACTTCTGTTACAGCAGCCTATCGCATCGACTTACTGATTCACCTAGTGAACAACAGCCACCCTGCTCTGCAAGAGAATCGCCATCAAGGCAGCTATTTTTCTACTGTTCTGCTTGATATACCTATACCTTCGCTCTACTTACCTGAGCAGCCTGTATGTAGCTTAACCACCCTCATTGATTGTGCTGTAAGGTGTGAAAAACAGAGGCTCTCTCGCTATAATGGACAAAGGGTCCATGATGTTGCTAACATTGGCACAAATTAGGAAAAGAATTAAACATGTCGAATCAGCCTCCTATAAAATCCACCCATGTTTTACTGCTGACTCATGGCAATATAGGCAATGCTTTGATTGAAGCGGCGCAGTTGACTTGGGGCCGGTTACCTTTACCTGTCACATCCGTGGCAGTCAGCCCACAATGCAACGCAGATACATTGATCGCTAAATTGCGCAAAACTTTAAGTACTTTAAGCCAAGCTCACCAAATTCTGGTGCTGACCGATTTGTTTGGCTCTACACCCGCCAATGTAGCCCAACGTTTGGATTTTCCTGGACTATATATTGTGTGTGGTGTCAGCTTACCTATGCTACTAAAAATTATGAACTACCCTCAAGCGCCCATAGATTTGTTGGCGAATAAAGCTGTTGAAGGTGGCAAGGAAGGCGTTGTACAGTGCAGCTCTCATGTTAAATAAAGAGCTCATCATCGTCAATAAACTGGGGCTGCATGCCAGAGCTGCCGCTAAGTTTGTGGCCTTAACTGCAAAATTTGCAAGTCATATTGATGTCACTAAAAATGAATTGACCGTCAATGGCAAAAGTATCATGGGTATCATGACATTAGCTGCTGCACGTGGCACAAGTCTGCAAGTCAGCATTGACGGTGAAGATGAGCAGGATATGTGGCAAGCCCTGCATGAGCTTGTGCAGCAAAAATTTGGCGAAGACGAATAACCCCCTCCCGCTTCAATGCTAACGTGCGCGCAACAGCAGCTGTCCTGGTTGTTGCTCCATATGCAATGATTTTAATGCACTCATACCCAGCAATAAAGGATGATGATCCGCCATATGTGGATTAATGCTGGCCCTAACATCATACAAACGAATGCTACCTATTACCAATTCTTTAAGACGAGTTTTGTATACAGTGATACTGCCTGCTGCGGTTTGCGCAGTTTGCGCATGCCCTTGAGGCAAACGCAATCGTTTAGCCACGCCCAGAGGGATAACAACATCACTGGCACCTGTATCCAATAAAAAATTTACTGAAGACTGATTAATTTTTCCAGGAAAAACATAATGATTTTGAGGGTCAGGGTACAAAATTACTTGAGAAACACCATCAATCACAGCACTTTGTAAATTGGTATTAGGTTGATGAACTTTCTGGTGCCATTGATAAAAGAATATCATGATCAACACAAAAACCAGAACCCAGGCAGCGAGAGCCATGAATATACCTAAACGATGAGGTTGGTGTAACGCCACCTTTTACGGCTTATTTAAACGCATGCGCCGCAAAGACCATGCCTGGTAGTAACGGAATAAAGTCAAAAACGGTCCAGAAAGTCCATACAACATAAAAAATAGCAAAAGTACCATCGGAGGATCTAACGCGATACTGCTAAACAGCAGTACATTAAACACCCCTATGATGAAAGGCAGACGCCCTTTAAATTCCAATTGTTTGAAACCAAAGTAACTGATGTTGCTGACCATCAAAAGTGCCACAATGACCGTCATGGCCAACATGAGCCAATCATTGACCCAGATTAAAGTATGATAATCATTCCACACTAAAGCCACCATAATGCCTGCCGCAGGCGGACAAGGCAGTCCTTGGAAGTATTTCTTGCACTCTACAAGGCTCGCCACGTTGAAACGCGCTAAGCGCAAAGCAGTACAAGATGCATATACAAAAGCGGCCAGCCAACCTATTTTCCCCAGATGGTGCAGTGACCAGCTGTATAAAATTAAAGGCGGGGCAACACCAAAAGATACCATATCACACAAGCTGTCATATTGTGCTCCAAACTCACTCTCTGTCTGCGTCATTCTCGCCACTCGCCCATCGAACAGATCCATGATCATGGCAATGAAAAGCGCAATGACAGCTGTCTCAAATTGCCCCTTTAGTGCTGCCACAATCGAATAAAAAGAAGCAAACAGCCCTGCCGTCGTAATTAAATTCGGCAGCATATATAGACCGCTTTTAGGTCTGACTACATTACTCATTAAAAATTACTCTCTTTTTTAAGCAAACTGCTCCAGTTTCGTTTACTATTGCCGATAACTCAACTACAAGCAAGCTGAAAACCGGAATATAAGCATTATACTTAGTTAAATCACTTATGTGACTTAACTCGCCATGGCTGGCACTGCTAAGGTTTATCTATAACAAAACGGCACGATAATGTCTAATAAAACGCAATATGAAGGTAAAATTGTCATTGAAGGCATTACCAAAGAAGGGCAAAAATTTCGTCCAAGCGATTGGGCTGAGCGTGTCAGCGGCCAGCTAGCGACCTATCGTGATCAGCGCATCCATTATTCGCCTCTATTACAGCCAGGAATGCACCACCAAGGCCACAAATGCATTGTCATCGATCCAGAGCTCAAAATCAGCAATCATCGCCTATACGAGTCATTGATTGCTTTTGCCAAGCGCAACGCTCTTATCATCTGTGATGAATTTGGTTGCAGGGAACCCGAGTAGACAGCCATCAACAGCATCTTTTTGGTTTAAAAACGTACATTTTTGCTGTTCTCATCCAGTAGTCATCTGTTAAACAAGTCCGCTATACTTCATAGACGGATGATGACATCATCTGATTAAACACTATGGAGCAAACAACACCATGTTACGACAATGGCCTTTTATCTCGTGGCACTCTGCTAAAGAGGAATTCGAACAATCCAATCATTCACAGCATACGCCCAAATTTGCATTCACTGATACAGAGTTTTTATTACGGCCTGAGCTTAGGCCTGTACGGCTGCAATTGGAGCTTTTAAGGCCTGAGCTAATGCTTGATCAGCATCACATAACAGACGCCATAGCTGTATTTGGCAGCGCACGAGCCATTGATAAAGAAAAAGCTCAAAGAGAGCTGGATGATGTTAAGAAACAATTAGAGCAAATGCCCAATGAACAAGCACTGCAAAAGAAACTAAAAAAAGCTCAAAATATGCTCATGCACAGCGAGACCCTTGAGCAAGCCACTGAGTTTGCACAACTGGTAGCCAGCGACCAGCAATTTAACTTGGTGCTTTTTACAGGCGGCGGCCCGGGGTTTATGCAAGCAACTAATAAAGGCGCTTATTTAAGTGGAGCACCCAGTGTCGCCCTTAACATGCATTTGCCTAATGAACAAAAATCGAATCCTTATGTACCTGATGAACTATCGTTTTGCTTTCACTATTTTTCTATTAGAAAAATGCATTTTTTAATGCGGGCACGTGCTTTGGTTGTCTTTCCAGGCGGCTTTGGCACCTTGGACGAGCTGTTTGAGACACTCACTTTGATTCAAACAGAAAAAATGTCACCTGTACCCATTGTTCTATATAGAAAAGCTTACTGGGATCGCATCATCAATTTCAACGCCTTAGCCGAAGAAGGCATGATCAATGAGTCTGACATCGATCTTTGGGGTTATGCTGAAACTCCTGAAGAAGCATGGCAATATATCCAAGGAAAACTTGCCCCAGAGCGCGAAGCTTAGATGTTTAGTCCCATATTGTAATGATTTGGCTCAATATTAAATCTATCTGGCTCATTTTTCCATACATTTCTGATAAATTCAAAAGGGGTGAGTCCTTTTAAAGCTGAGGGATCCCCACATAATTGTTCACTCACGATGCATCCTCTAAGGGTATGACCTTTAATTAATGTATGTTGCCCAGTCCAGAGAGGCCAACGGCGTTGATTCGATCCCAAAATTGCTCAAACCGACTGGGTGTACAAACTAATGCTCGCAGGCCAAACACCAAGCGAGCACCTTTTTCACCCCATTTCATGCCAGATTGGCATAAGCGCTGCTTGACAAGTGTTTTGCATGCCGCTTCTGTTACTCCCGATCCAATAAGAAAATTGTTCTCACGATATAAATTGTAATCCATACGGTGCTTTTGATTTTTGAAATAAGTTATAGATGCCTTTAACTTGCTTAAAATGTCTTTCGGCAGCTTATCCGCTGGGAGATTGAGCATTTCTTTCAGCAAGTCATTAACAGCATTCTTATCATGTTTTAAGCGATGACAGGCCTCGTCAAGCCAGTCTTTTTGCCTAGGGTAAGAATAATCTCCAGGATAGATGTGAGGTGGACCCCAAAAGCAAACCAGTGTTAAGGAATTTAGAGATAGGGGTTGTACAATA